>NZ_JZWV01000101.1 GCF_000966975.1 Streptomyces katrae
CGTCGGGGCTGGTGTAGAAGCGGACCGCGACGTGCGGCAGGCCCATGGTGCCGAGGAAGGTGGCCAGGATCAGCCCGTACGTGGCGTACAGCCGGTGCCCGCGCTCGCCCCCGGACACCGGCTTCGACCAGCCCGGGGTGTCCCGGTCGGCCCCGGCGCGGGAGTCGGGCACGGCCGACCCGGCGGTGAACTCCAGCCGGGTGCGCGCCTGGACGGAGTGCCGGCCCGGCTCCAGCGTCAGCGGGGCCTCCCGGTAGGCGCGCCCGTCGACCCGGCCCGTCACCGTGACGGTCAGCGGATCGCCGACCGACAGCCGGACGTCCCTGGCGAGGGTGACGGCGGTGTGCTCGCGGAAGACGGCCGGGGCGTCGAAGGTGGCGCGGGGCGTGCCGTCGCCCGCCCAGGCGGCGAGCAGGAAGAAGGCCGGCACCAGCAGGGCGGTGAGCTTGAGCCAGTACTGGAAGGCCTGCACGAAGGTGATGCTGCGCATCCCGCCCGCCGCGACCGCCGCCGTGACCACGCAGGCGACCACCAGCCCGCCCACCCAGTGCGGGGCCCCGGTCAGCACCTCCAGGGTCAGCCCGGCCCCCTGGAGCTGCGGCAGCAGGTACAGCCAGCCGACCCCGAGCACGAACAGCACCGCGATCCGCCGCACCGCCTGCGACTGGAGCCGGCCCTCGGCGAAGTCCGGCAGGGTGTACGCCCCAGACCGGCGCAGCGGGGCCGCGACGAACACCAGCAGGACGAGGTACCCGGCGGTGTACCCGACGGGGTACCAGAGCATCTCCGGCCCCTGGAGCAGCACCAGCCCGGCCACCCCCAGGAAGGAGGCGGCGGAGAGGTACTCCCCGCCGATGGCGGCGGCGTTCAGCCGGGGGCCGACGGTGCGGGAGGCGACGTAGAAGTCGGAGGTGGTCCGCGATATCCGCAGTCCGAGCGCGCCGACCAGCACCGTGACGAGGACGACGACGGTGACCGCGGTCAGCGCGTACGTCTGGTTCACGGGGGTCCTTCGGCGGGCGGGGGAGGGGACTTGGGAGTCTACGCAGCCGATCCGCCCCCGGAACAGGCGCGTTCCGGCCCCTGACCTGGCCGGTCTCCACGCGGAACCCCGCGCCGGCGGGTGTCGTCTCAGAACGCCGGGTCGCGGTGTTCCGCGCAGCCGCGGAGGGCGATCTCCAGTTCCACGTAGGACTCCTCGGCGCGGCGGAAGGCCAGCGTCAGGGCCGCCTCCGCACTCGGCGGCAGCTGCCCGCAGGTGCCCTCGCGGGCCTCGTACAGCACGTCCGCCCAGCGGGCGGCCGCGCTGCGCAGCCGCGCCAGCAGCGCCTCGGCCTCCGCGGGGCCGGCGGCCCGGGTGCGGGGCAGTCCGGTCAGCGCGTCCAGCAGCGCCTCGATCTCGGACATTTCGCTCCTCCCGGGGCCGGAAGATCCACGATACGGCGGCCCGGGCGCCGACATACCCCAACACCAGGCCCCTGCGGCCGACGGCCCCGGCGGATCGCCGTACGCCCTTCCCGGCGCGACGAACGGCGCCCTGGTACGCCGGACGGTAGGGCCCGCGGTCAGTGGGAGGGGCAGGCCACGCCGTCGGCGTGGCTGGGAAGGATCGAGGTCCGTTCCTGTGCGGTGAGGTCGCGGTTGACGGCGTGGCAGATGTGGTCAACCGCCGCCTCGGGCTTGAGGTCGAGGTCCCGCAACTGCACGGTGCCGTTGGCGCCGGCGATGGCGAGGGTGTGCCCGTCGGGGCTGAACGCGACCGACAGCACCGCGCCGTCGTGGCCGGTCAGGGTTTGGCGCAGCTTGCCGGTGTCCGGGTTCCACAACAGGACGTTCCAGTCGTCGCCCCCGGTGGCGATCGTGCGTCCGTCGGGGCTGAACGCCACCGCGCGCACCGCGTAGATGTGGCCGTACATCGGAGACAGGGGCTTGCCGGTCGCCACGTTCCACAACCGCACGGTGTGGTCCTCGCTGCCTGTGACGATCACGCTCCCGTTGGGACTGAACGCCAGCGAGGTCACCGCTGCGATGTGATCCGTCAGGGTGGTGCGGGTGATGCCGGTGACCGTGTCCCACAGTCTTACCGTGTTGGTTCCGTCTCCCGTGCTGCTGGAGCCGGCGATGGCGAGCGTGCGTCTGTCGGGGCTGAACGCCAACGCGTACACCCAGTCCTTGTAGGCCGTGCTCGCGTTGCCGGGTTCACCCGTGGAGGTGTCCCACAGCTGTACGGTTGTGTCGTCGCCGCCGGTGGCCAGGGTGCGCCCGTCGAGGCTGAACGCCAGGGACTGCACCGCGGCTTTGTGGCCTTTGAGCGTTCGCAGCTTCTCACCGGTGGTGGTGTCCCACAGCAGCACGGTCTTGTCGCCGCTGGCGCTGGCGAGGATCCGTCCCTTGGGGCTGAATGCCACCGTGGTCACCCGCGCCTCGTGGCCTTTGAGCGTTCGCAGGGTCTTGCCGGTGGCCGCGTCCCACAGCAGCACGGTCTTGTCGTCGCTCCCGGTGGCCAGGGTCCGCCCGTCGGGGCTGAACGCCACCGAGTTCACCGATGCGCTGTGACCCCTCAGCACGGGGTGTATCGCATCGGCGGCCATGTCCCACAGCCGTACGGTCTTGTCGTCGCTCCCGCTGGCGAGGGTCCGCCCGTCGGGGCTGAACGCCACCAGGTTCACTGCGCCGGTGTGCCCCGCCAGCATGCCGAGGAACGCGCCGGTCGCCGGGTTCCACAGGCTCACGTTCTGGTCGTAGCTGCCGGTGGCCAGGGTGCGCCCGTCGGGGCTGAACGCCACTGACGCCACCCCACCGTTGTGCCAGATGTCGAGGGAGGAGGGACGGCCTTTGCCGGTGGCCGTGTCCCACAGGCGTGCGGTGTCGTCGACGCTTCCGGTGGCCAGGGTGCGTCCGTCGGGGCTGAAGGCCACCGAGAGCACGTCGTCCGTGTGGCCCTTCAGCGTGGCACGGGTGGTGTTGGTGGTCGTGTCCCACAGGCGTGCGGTGTCGTCGGTGCTTCCGGTGGCCAGGGTGCGTCCGTCCGGGCTGAAGGCCAACGTGTACACCTCTCCAGTGTGGCCCTTCAGCGTGGTGCGCAAGGTGCCGGTGTCCGCGTCCCACAGGCGCACCGTTCCGTCGGCGCTCCCGGTGGCCAGGGTGTGTCCCTTGGGGCTGAAGGCCACCGCGTACACCTTCCCCGCGTGGCCGGGGAGAGTGGCGAGGGCCTTTCCCGTCACCACGTCCCACAACCGGACGGTCTTGTCGTCGCTGCCAGTGGCCAGGGTGCGTCCGTCCGGGCTGAACGCCACCGATTCCACTCCTTTCGTATGCCCGATGAGCGGGGGCCGGGCCTTGCCGGTGGCGACGTCCCACAGCAGCACCGACTGGTCGGAGCTCCCGCTCGCGAGGGTGCGACGGTCGGGGCTGAACGCCACAGACCACACCTTGCCGTCGTGGCCGCGCAGAACCTGCCGCCGTGGGTCGGCCGTGCTGTGCTCCAGGCTTTCGACGGCCTCGGCGGTGTGGTCGATGCGGTACGCCCGCACGGCCAGCAGCGCCGCGAGGTCGGGGTTCACGCCCAGGAGTCCCTCGGACTGGGCGGCGAGCTGCCGGGACAGGGCCTCCTGCCGCTGGGTGACGGTCGTCCGCCACTGCCAGACCGCGCCTCCCCCCGCGACCAGCGCGAGGACGAGCAGGCAGGCCAGGACCATGTTGAGGCGTCTGCTGCGCCGGATGGCGGCCTGCTGGCGCTCCCGGCTCGCGGTCAGGAAGTCCGCGATCTCACTGGGCAGGTGCCGCTGCCGGGACCAGTCCAGGCCCTCCGCGAGGGCCGTTCCTCCCAGCAGGTCCCCCGGGTCCTTGCCGGCCGCCCAGCGGGCGCGCCGGTCGCGGGTGTGGTCGAACCACTCCTGGAAGCGGTGGTCCTGGCCGACCCACTCGCGCAGCGTGCCCCAGTCCTGGATGAGCGCGTCGTGGATCAGTTCGGCGACCGGCGGTCCGGCGGGAGCGTCCGGGTGCCCCGGATCGAGGGGGGTGTGCGTGGTGATGATGCGGTGGCGGGTGAGGACGGCCAGTACCTCGTCGAACCCCTCGTCGTCCGGCCCGGCGCCGGGGTCGGCCGCCAGGTCGCGCAGCTCGTGCAGGGGCACCTGTTCGCGAATGGCGGGAATGTGGTGGGACAGGTCGGCCGGCCGCACCAGCGAGGTGAGGATCCGCTGCGCGACGGGGCGGCGCTCGGGCGGCAGCTGGTCCATGGCCGTGTCGCACCAGGTGGTCAGGCTGCCGGTGACCCCGCCGATGCGCCGGTACGCGTCATGGGTGAGATAGCCGTCCTGGCGTCTCTCCCAGAGCTGACTGAGCGCCAGTTCCAGCAGGGGCAGCACCGTCACCGGTGCCTCGCGGGACGACGTGCCCCCGGGGGTGGTGGCCAGGACGTCACTGATGATCTGCTCGGGCAGGCCGGGCTGGAAGCGGGCCCCCATGCGCTCGGCCGGCAGGGTGATGATGTCGTGCAGGTCCTGCTGGCTCAGGGCGCTCGGTACGTTGAGCAGTCCCGGCACGGCAGCCTCGAACATGCGGGCCAGGGCTGCCAGCTGGGGGTAGAAGTCGTCCCGCATGATCAGGATCACGCTCAGTGCGGCACGTGACTTGACCGCCGCGGTGATCTCGTTCGTGGCGGCGAGGCGGCGCTCGTGCTGCGGACCGCTCGCGGACTGGGCGAGGAGCTCCTCGAACTGGAGGAGCTCCTCGAACTGGTCGACGACCAGGACGACACGCCGGTGGAAGGGATCGGCCGCCAGCCTGCTGGTGACGGCCGCGGCGATCCCCTCGGTGGCGGCCCCGGGCAGCCCGGCACGCTCGAGCTCGGCCAGCAGGTCCTGCCTGGGCCGGGCGACCACGGGCAGCCACCGGTCGCTCTGCGGCAGTTCCCCCGCGGCCAGGGCGGGCAGGACACCCGCCTCGACCAGGGACGACTTGCCCGAACCGGACGGGCCGAGGAGCAGGGTGAGCCGCTGCTGCTGAGCCAGGTTCGCCAGCACCTGCCGCACGGCCTCTCCGCGGCCCTCGAACCACTGGGCCTGCTCGGCGGTGAACCGCTCCAGCCCCTGGTAGGGGCACACCTCCTGCTCGGCCAGCTCCGGCCACACCTCCCGCAGCACCTGCGTGGGAGTGACGTAGGCGATGCCCTGCCCCCGCTCGTACTGGTCCGGTGAGGCGATCTCGGTGAGCATGCCGATGACCAGGCCCGTGACCTCGTCGACGACCGGACCGCCGCTGAAGCCGGTGGTCAGGTCGTTGGCGGAGGTCAACTGCAGGTACGCGCTCCTTCCGGCGGCCGCCGGCAGCAGATCGCCGGCCACCCCGAAGCCGAAGTGCCCGCCGGGCGGGGCCTGGGAGGGGAAGCCGAACGAGCGCACCGGGTGGCCATGGCATCCCGCCGCCGTGCCCATCGGCAACCCCTCCATGCCTTCCGAGGTACCGTGCAGCCGCACCACGGCCACGTCCTCGTCCTCGGGAGCACGCCACGCCTCCTCCAGCACCCGGCCCTCGATGCGGGGCGCCCCGGGACTGCGGGGGAAGGCCAGCCGCACGTCCTCGCCCGGCTGCGAGCCGGCAGCGCGCACGACGTGCGCACAGGTGACCAGGACGTCCTCGGAGAGCAGGAAGCCCGCGCCGACCACGCCGCCGTCCGGTCCCAGGACCTGGGCCACGGTGGAGAGCAGCCCCGAGGAAAGACCGCCGCCGTCGGACTTCGTGCCGGGGGTGGCCACGGGATCAGCCCGCCGTCATCGGGGGTCGCCCGTCCCGGGCGGTCGGGCGGGTGCGCGTCATGTCCTCCTCCGCCGGTCGTACTCGTCGCGGGGCGACAGAGAAGTGGGCGCCGTCGGGCGCAGCGGCACCGCCCCGGCGGGGGACGGGACACCCGGACGGGGTCGTCCGCGGACACCGGGGGAACGGAGGCAACCGTGGCGCTACGGCGCGGCGGTCGGGGTGAGGTCGTCTCGGCCGCGAACGGTCCGTTCGACACCCCTCTCCAGCATGCGCCCTCCGGGTGCCTACCGCATCCCGGCGCGACGCGCCACCGGAGCGGCCGCCCGCCCAGGCCGGGGCGGGTCCTACCCCGTGGCCTGGCGCATCAGGAGGTCGCGGAGTTGGCGGGCGTGGCGGCGGCTGACCTGGAGTTCCGCCGGGCCGATGCGGACGGTGGTGGTGCCCGCGTCCAGCCGGAGTTCGTCGATCCGGCTCAGCGCCACCAGGTGCCGGCGGTGGATGCGGACGAAGCCGCGGGCCGCCCAGCGCTCCTCCAGGGTGGACAGCGGGATGCGCACGAGGTGGCTGCCCTCGTCGGTGTGCAGCCGGGCGTAGTCGCCCTGGGCCTCCACGTAGGCGATGTCCGCGATGGCCACGAACCGGGTGACCCCGCCCAGTTCGACGGCTATCTGCTCCGGGGGCCGCTCGGCCGCGGACGCCTCGGCGGCCTGCCGGCGGGGCGCCGGGACGGCCGCCCGCTCCGGCTCGGGCTCCTGTTCCCGCACGGGTCGGCCCAGCAGGTCGCGGGCCCGCCGGACGGCCTCGGCCAGGCGCTCCGGCCGTACGGGCTTGAGGACGTAGTCCACCGCCTCGAGGTCGAAGGCCTGGACGGCGAAGCCCTCGTGCGCCGTGACGAACACGATCAGCGGCGGCCGGGCGAACCCGGCCAGCAGCCGGGCGATGTCCAGGCCGGTCAGCCCGGCCATCTGGATGTCGAGGAAGACCACGTCGATGGCGTCGGGCCCGTCGGGACCGCTCTCCACCGCCCGCGTGATCCGGCGCAGTGCCTCGGTGGCGTCCGAGGCCCCCTCCGCGCTGAGCACCCGTTCGTCGGAGCGCAGCAGGTAGAGGAGTTCCTCCAGCAAGGGCTTCTCGTCGTCGACGGCCAGTACGCGCAGCATGGCCCGAGTCTAGGCCGCGTCTTTCGGGTCAGGCAGGATCAGCCCGCGGCCTCTGGTGCCGTGCATCGGCGCGTTGGCGGGGCGCCCTCGTACTGGACGTACTGGGGTGCTCCGCCAACTCGGCGAGGTGCGGTGCCAGGGGTCGCGGGCCCTGCCTGACCCGAAAGACACGGCCTGAGCACGGCCCCCGCCCGGGGGGAGGAGGGCGGGGGCCGTGCGGCCGGTGCGTGGGGGGAGGGGCGGGGAGTGGAACTCCCGGCTACTGGGCGCCGATGAGCTTGCCGTCGGGGGCGACGGCGTACCAGGTGCCGCCCACGCCCTGCCCGTTGACGTCGCCGGGCTTCTTGTCCCCGGTGAAGGTGTAGACGGGCCAGCAGTTGACGGTCTGCTGCTTCTTGCCGTCGGGGCGGTCGAGGACCAGGTAGTTCTTCTCGACGATCCCGCTGCCCCGCTCCGCCGGGGGGACCACGGGCCACTTGGCGAGGCAGTCCCCCGTGCACTTGGAGACCATCGGCCAGGCGGTGTCGGGCTTGAAGCGGTAGACGGTCATGCCGTTGCCGTCGACGATGTGCTCACCGAGCGCGGGGTCCTTGGCCACGGTCAGCGCCCCGGCGGCCTGGCCGGGGGTCCCGGCCGGGGCGGGGGCCGCGGCCTTCGCGGCCTTCTTGCCGTCGGGCGCGAGCGCGAACCAGGTGCCGCCGACTCCCTGGCCGCCCAGGTCGCCGGCCTTGGTGTCCTTGGCGAAGCGGTACGCGGGCCAGCCGGCCACCGTCAGCTGCTTGCTGCCGTCCTTGCGGACCACCTCGCCCAGCAGGGACGGGTCCATGCCCGCCGCGGCGCTCGCGTCGCCCGCCGGGACCACCGGCCAGGCCTTGGCGCAGTCCCCGTCGCAGTTGGACGCCGGGGGCTTGGCGGTGTCCTTGTCGAAGCGGTACAGGGTGAACCCGGCGCTGTCGGTGAGCACCGGCCCGAGCTTGTCGGTGGTCGAGACGGCGAGCGCGCCGGCGGGCTTGGCCGCGGCCGCCCCGGCGCCCCCGCCGCCGGCGTAGGGGTCGGCGGCGGGAGCGGCGGCGGTGGCCCCGGCCGGCTTGGCCGCGTCGGCCTTGTCGGCCTTGTCGTCCCCGTTGCAGGCGGTCGCCGCCAGCACGACGACGACCGCGACCGCGGCCAGGGTGGTTCCGCGCTTGATGCCCATGGTGATCTCTCCCGTGTGTGTTCCGCCGGGTCCGGGGGCTGTTCGCCCGCCGTACCCGTCAACTCGTGCGGAACACGGCGCCGGGGGAGCGTCCTGTTCACCGGGGGCGGTATGGCGTGTTTCACTCACCCGCCGTCGAACCCGGCCCGCCGCAGGGCCGTGACCACAGCGAGGCCGAGGGTGCGGTGTCCGGCGTCGTTGGGGTGCAGCCCGTCCGCGAGGTGCTCGGGCCCCAGCAGGTCCCGGCCCGGCAGCAGGGCCAGGCGTCCGTCCCCGGCGGCGATCCGTTCGCGGGCGGCCCGCTCCATGGCGTCGCGCAGGGCGCCCAGGGTGGCGCCGAGCCGGTTGGGGGTGCGTTCGGCGTCCGGCCGCAGCACGGGGGAGACCAGCAGCAGCGGGGTCCGGGGGTGGCCCTGGCGGACCAGGTCGAGGAAGACGCGGGTGGTCTCGTACAGCAGGGCGGCGGTGTGGGGGACGCGGGTCCAGCAGTTGGTGCCGAAGGCGAGGGTGAGGGCGTCGGCGGGCAGGGACGCGAGCTGCTCGGCGGTGGCCAGCTCCCCGCGCGCGGCGCCCGCGTACCCGAGGTTCACGGTGTCCCAGCCGAGCGCCCGCCCGGCGACGGCCGTCCAGCCGTGGGCGGGCCGGGTGGACCACCACCCCTCGGTGATCGAGTCCCCGTGCACCACCCAGCGCGGGGCGGGCGGGGCCGGCGCCAGGGCTCCGCCGACCCCGCGCACGCCCAGGACCAGCGGGGACTGCGCCTCGGGCGGGTGGACGGTGAAGGGCCCGGCCCCGCCGGGCAGGGGAACGCGGACGACGGCCTCGGCGGCGGGGTCGGTGAAGACCTCGCGGACCATTCCGTGGCGGTCCCAGAGGGAGAAGCCGTGCGCGAGGTCGCGCAGGGCGTTCGTGGGGCCGGGCACGGCGGCCCGGTAGTGGATCTCCACCGCGTGCGCCCCGTGGGCGAGGAACTCCAGGCGGACCCCGATCGGCAGGGTGGCCCGCTCGCCGGTGTCCCAGGGCAGCCGCTCGGTGTCGGCCGGGTCGGCCCGTACCGGGCGGTCCTGATCCAGCCAGGCGATACCGCGCAGGAAGGGGCCCGGATCGAGCCAGGCCGTGGCCGTTCTGTCGGCGTCCATGGCGGCACGCTGCGGCAATTCTGACGGTCTGTCAAGAACGGCGATCGAGGGGGGTCGCGCACTGATCGAACATCCACGTGCAACAAAGGACCATCCAGGACAGATCCGCGCAACGATCGTCCGTCAATGTGCAAGGATGGTGCATTACGGGCAGTATCACTCAGCTCGTAGGCTCACCCCCTGTACGTGGAGTGGCGCGGACCGCCTGCTCGGCGGTCCTCTCATGCCCAGACGGGCTCCCATCCGTCTGAAAACTGCTCCGGACCGCTGCGGTCGACGCCCGACCCGTCCCCATCCCGCAGTGTCAAAGGAGTCCCCTCGTGCTCGATCAGGGCCAGGCACCCCCGCTCTCCCCGGAGACGCGCAAGCCCGTGAACCCGCTCATGCGGCGCAAGCCGGTCGAGCGGCTCGTCTCCGAGGGCGGGCAGGGCGAGGGCGGCACGCTGCGCCGCTCGCTCACCATGTGGCAGCTGACCATGATCAGCATCGGTGCCACCCTGGGCACCGGCATCTTCGTCGTCCTCGGCACCGCCGCCCCCAAGGCCGGCCCCGCCGTGACGATCTCCTTCGTCATCGCGGGCCTCACCGCGCTCTTCTCGGCCCTCTCCTACGCCGAGCTGGCCGGCTCCGTCCCGGTCTCCGGCTCCTCGTACTCCTACGCGTACGCCACCATGGGCGAGCTCATAGCCTGGATCTGCGGCTGGTGCCTGGTCCTGGAGTACGCCGTCTCCGTCGCGGCCGTCGCCGTCGGCTGGGGCCAGTACCTCAACGAGCTCCTCGACGGGACCATCGGCATCACCATCCCCGAGGCGGTCTCCCAGCCGTACGGCCAGGGCGGGTTCATCAACCTGCCGGCGCTGGTCGTCGTCCTGCTCTCGATGGTCTTCCTGATGCGCGGCGCCAAGGAGAGCGCCACCGTCAACTCGATCATGGTCGCCGTGAAGATCGTCACGCTGATCCTCTTCATCGGCATCGGCGTCATGGGCATCAAGTCCGGCAACTACACGCCGCTCGCCCCGCTCGGCGTCACCGGCATCAGCGCCGCCGCCTCCACCCTCTTCTTCTCCTACATCGGCTTCGACGCCGCCTCCACCGCCGGTGAGGAGGCGAAGAACCCGAAGAAGGACCTGCCGCGCGCGATCATGCTCTCGCTGGGCATCGTCACCGTCCTCTACGTCCTCGTCGCCTTCGTCGCCGTCGGCGCCATGCCGTGGAAGGACTTCGAGGGCACCGAGGCCGCGCTGGCCCAGATCATGACCGACGTCACCGGCACCAGCGTCTGGGGCGTCGTCCTCGCCGCCGGCGCCGTGATCGCGATCTTCTCCGTCGTCTTCGCCGTCCTCTACGGCCAGACCCGCATCCTCTTCGCGATGTCCCGCGACGGCCTCGTCCCCAAGGTCTTCGCCAAGGTCGACGAGAAGACCGGCGCCCCCCGCGCCAACGTGGTCATCGTCTCCCTCTTCTGCGGCGTCCTCGCGGCCTTCATCCCGCTGGGCAAGCTCGCCGACGCCACCAGCATCGGCACCCTCTTCGCCTTCGGCCTGGTCAACATCGCCGTGATCATCCTGCGCTACACCAAGCCCGACATGCCGCGCACCTTCAAGGTGGCCCTCTTCCCCGTCACCCCGATCCTGGGCTTCCTCGCCTGCGGCTACATGATGTTCAGCCTCGATCTGCCGACGTGGATCGTCTTCGGTGGCTGGATGGCCGTCGGCCTCGTGGTCTACTTCACCTACGGCATCCGCCGCTCCCGACTGGCCACGGAAGAAGTGGCCACAGCAGAGAAGTGATCCATCCGCAGTGCGACTGAACGATCTCGACGAACGCATCGTGCACGCCCTCGCCGAGGACGCCCGACGCTCCTACGCCGACATCGGCTCCGAAGTCGGCCTCTCCGCCCCCGCCGTCAAGCGGCGCGTGGACCGGCTGCGCGCCGAAGGCGCCATCACCGGGTTCACCGTCCGCGTGGACCCGGCGGCCATGGGCTGGGAGACCGAGGGCTTCATCGAGATCTACTGCCGCCACAACACCTCGCCGGACGACATCCGGCGGGGGCTGGAGCGGTACCCCGAGGTGGTGTCCGCGTCGACCGTCACCGGCGACGCGGACGCCCTCGTCCAGGTCTTCGCCTCCGACATGCGCCACTTCGAGCGGGTCCTCGAGCGCATCGCGGGCGAGCCCTTCGTCGAACGGACCAAGTCCGTCCTCGTCCTGTCGCCCCTGCTGAGGCGCTTCACCTCGGGAGCGCCCGCCTAGACACTCCCCGCCCCCGCCGGACCATCCGGCGGGGGCGCGGTCGTATCCACAGGGGGCGGCGGCACTGTCACAGGCGCGTGCCACCATCGGCCGCATGAAGATCCAGATCCCGCTGCCGGCCGGACCGCACCTGTCGACCGTCTACACCGACTGGACCCGCGCCCACGACCCCGCCGCGGAGCCGGCGGCCGTCGAGCTGTTCGACGAGGTCCTGAGCACCATCCACCGGGCCTACGAGAAGCCCGGCCGGTTCGTGGACGGGCTGGAGCGGCGGGTCCGGGGCCTGGACCCCGCCCACCTGCCCTGGTTCTGGGACACCGTCGGCCACAAGCTCATCGCCTGGCACCTGCGCTCCGCCGCCGCCCGTGCCTACGCCCTGGCCCGCAAGGCCGAGCGCGCGCACGCCCTGCCCGTCGACCCCGACTGGCACCGCGCCAACCTGCTGCTCTTCGCCCGCGCCGGAGCCCTGCCCGGCGCCGAGCTCAGTGGCCACCAGGCCTGGCTGGCCGCCGCCCTGGAACCCGCCGCCGCGCACGAGGAGTACGTACGGGTCCTGCGCGCCTGGGCCGCCTCGCCCGGCGAGCTCCCCGCCGACCTGGCCCGCCGCGTCCGGCTCTCCGCCCGCGCCGCCGGCCTCGACACCGCCGAGGAGGCCCGCGTCCTGGGCCTCGTCCTGGCCGAGGCCCGCAGCAAGGAGGTCCCCGACCGGCTCCTGGACGCCGCCACCCCGCTGCTGACCGCCCACCCCCCGGCCGAGGACACCGCCCTCGCGCTCCTCGGCCTCTTCCCCGAGAGCCGCGGCGACGCCTCCTCCTGGCTGCGCCTCCTCCTCGGCTGCGGCGCCGCCGACGCCGCCGCGGCCGGCCGGATCGTCCCCGAGGACGGCCTGCCCGGCTGGTTCGCCCGCTACACCCGCCGCTTCGGACACGGCCGCTCCGGCGGCGGCGTCATGCGCCAGCCGATGCCCGCCGAGCTGTTCGAGCTCCTGACCCGCTGGGCGCCCCGGCTGCGCGCCGCCGGAACCCCGCTGCGGCTGCACGAGGACCGCTACCGCTACCAGGGCCTGGACGCCGACCTCCTCGACGCCTGCCTCGCCGAGGGCATCCCCGTCGAGGACCCCGGCGCCGCCGTACGGCTGGTGTTCTGGGACGGGAGATCGCGCCGCGACCTCAAGGCCCTCGCCGCCGACCCCGTCTTCGGCCCCCGCCTGGAGGGCACCGTCCACGCCGGCCTGCGCCGCTCCGGCACGGCCATCACCCTCCTCCCCGGCAACGCCGGCATCGCCGCCGGGGTCCACGCCCGCGTCGAAACCCTGCTCGGCGCCCTGTGCGGCGGCGGCCTCGCCGCCGCCGACGAGGCCGCCGACGAGCTGGCCGGCCTCCTCGACCGGCCCACCGCCCTCGCCCTCGACGGCATCGAGGAGGCCCTCGGCGCACTGGACCTCACCGGCCCCCTCGGCCGGGCCCTGCGCGCCGGACTCCCCGAGGAATGGGCATGGCCCGCCCTGGAAGAGGCCGTAGCGGGCCTCGGCGGACCCGCCGCGGTCACCGGGGTCACCTGCACCTGGCCCGTCCTGACCGTCTACGGACCGGACCGGGCCGTGGCCGTCGACCACGCCGGCCCCCGCGGCTCCTGCGCCTTCCGGCTCCCGGACGGGGCGACCGCCCACACCGTCCACTGGGCCGGCGGCTCCTTCCTGGTCGGCTTCGCCACCACCCCCCGGGCCTCGTTCGGCACCCACGCCTTCTGGGCCGACCGCCCCGAGGACGTTTTCGAAGCGGAGCGGCAGCTCGGCCTGCGCCGCTACGGCGGCATGATCCAGGGCGGCCTCGGCTACCAGTTCGCCACCCCCGACGGCGGCCGCCTCGAGGAGGGGCACGTGCTGCGCCCCGGCGACCGGCAGGGCATCGGCTCCCACGACGTCCAGATGAGCGACGGGGAGCACTTCTGGACCACCGGCGTCCACGACGCCTGGCGCACCTGGACCCGCGTCGACCCCGCCACCGGAGCCGCCGTCCCCGGCCACGACACCCCCGCCTTCCACACCGCCGCCCCCCTCCCGCCCGGCACCGAGCACTTCAGGGACCTCCAGACCCTCGCCGTCCTCCCCGACGGCGCCCCCGGCTCCCCGCTCGGCCAGGACGGCCGCCTCGTCGGCTTCCGCGTCCTCAACCGCACCCCCTACCCCGGCCCCTCGCCCAGGGAGTTCCTCCTGGAGGGCGTCGACGGCCGCCGCGCCGGCTACCGCAGCCGCCGCTGGGGCCGCCGCCCCTGGGCCGTGATCCGGATGCCGCAGGGCGGCGAGGAGGCGGTCCTGGCCGGCCAGGAGACCATCCGCTGCCACGCCGCCGAGGACAACTCCCTCCTCTGGCAGGTCCAGGGCTTCCCCGGCTCCGACCGGCGCCGCACCCCGGGCTTCGGGGACGGCGCGGGCCCCGTCCCGCCGCCCGCCTTCTGGCACTTCCTCACCGAACGCTGCACCGCCTCCTCCCGCGCCCTGCGCACCGTGGACGACACCGCCGTACGGGCCCTGCTCGACGCCGCCCTGGCAGGCGAGCCCGCGCCCGCCCTGCCCGGCCGCCCCCTCGACCCCGCCGTCGCCGACGGCGTTGCCCGGGCGGCGGTCCTCGCGGCCGACGTCCTGCGCCGCCGCCGCGAACTGTCCCGCAAGGTCGCCGTCATCCGCTCCGGACCGGTGGTTTCGCTGCGCACCGAAACCCCCGACAGCGTGCTCGTCCCCGCCCTGCACGGGCTCGTCCCCGAACGCCGGCGCGCCTACGACGAGCCCTCCCTCCCCCCGCAGCCCGCCGTCCAGACCGCCGTCGCCGCCGACGGACGCCACCTGCGCGGCGAGATCGACGACGAGGCCCGCGTCCTGGCCAGGCCCGCCGTCCCCGAGACCTGGGAGCCGCTGGTCGGCGGGATCGGCGCCGTCGCCTGGCGGGCCGTCGCCGCCACCACCCCCGACGGCGAACGCGAAGCGCTGGCCGCCCTGCTGGAGACCTGGAGCGGGCAGCCCTTCGCCGAGCCGGGCTCCGCCTGGCGCACCGGCCGGGCGACCGCGGGGTCCCTGGCCGCCCGCCGCGCCGCCGGACACACCCTGAGCTCCGGCCCCGTCCGCGGCGGCACCGCCTGGTTCCTCCAGCGGGCCGCCGACCCGGCGCCCGAGGGGGCCGAGGACTGCGAGGTCCGCACCGTCGACGCCGACGACTCCGTACGCCTGCCCCGCCTGCTGGAGCTGCTCGCCGAACGCGGCCCGCTGCCCGTACCGCCCGCCGCCCGGGACGCCTTCGCCCGCGCGACCGGGGTCCGCGCCCCCGTCGCCGCCCTCGTCCTCGGCGGCTTCCCCGGCCGCGCCCACTACGACGAGCACCTCAAGCTGCTCGCCACCGCCCCGTTCAAGGCGAACAAGGCCCTCGCCCGGCAGTACGACGACCTCTGCCGGCGCCTCGGCGACGCCGGACGGCGCGCCGTCCTGGCCGCCGCGGTGCCCGAGGACCCGGCCGCCCTGTGGGAGCCCGGCGGCGTGACCGCGGCGACCGGGCGGATGGCCGCCGTCTGGAACGGGCTCCTCGGCTGCGGGGAACACACCGACGAGGAACTGGCCGCCGCCCTGGAGGCCGAGCTGGGCCTGCCCGACACCTGGGCCCGGTCCCTGCCCGCCGGACGCGTCCCCGCCGACTCGCCCTTCGGTGAGGACGGCCTCGTCCTCACGGGAGGCCGGATGGGCGGGATCGAGCTCCACCACACCGCGCCGGACGGCACCGCCGGGGACTGGGTGCACGCCGGGGAGCCCGCGCACCAGCGGGCCGCCTCCGTGATCGCCTGGGCGCTGACCGAGCGGCCCGTCGGGGATCCGGCCGCCCGGGGAGCCCTCGCCCTGTACGGGCGGCTGCGGGCCCAGCTGGACGGCCCGGGAGCGCTCGTCCCGCTGGGCGGCTTCTTCAAGGAACTGGCCGCCATCGCGGCGACCGACGCGGCGTTCGCCCCGTACGAGGGGACCCTCCTGCCGTGCCCGAAGCCGCTGTGGGAGGGCGCACCCGGCACCTCCACCGCCCATGACGACGGGCTGTTCGTGGTGGCCGTGCCCAGCGGGGACTGCTTCCTGCGGCCGGCCGCCCTCGCCGACCCGGAGCGGATGGCGCGGGCCGAACGGATCGCCGCCACCGTCCGGGAGGGCTACCTGCTGACCGTCCTGCACCGGCACCGGGACCTCTTCGACGGCCTGGACCGGCTGGCCGCCCGCGCCGCCGCCACCCCGGTCCCCGAGGGCGGCTACGAGGCCGACCCCGCGCTGAGCGCCCCGGAGCTGGTCGCCGAGGTGGCCGCGGCCCTCGGGACCGGTACGGACGCCGCCGCCCTCCACCTCCAGCTGCTGGCCCTCGCCCGCCCCACCGACCGCAACGTCCGCCGCTGGAACGGCTGGACCCCCGCCCGGCACAAGGCCGCCCAGGCGGAGCTGCTGGCGACGGGCGCCGTGGTGAGCGACAAGCGGACCCGTGCGGGCCGGACGCTGTTCGTCCCGGGGGAGTGGACACAGGCCAAGGCCCCGCACCTCCCCGTGGAGACGGCGAAGCTCGCCGCACACGTGGCGGCCGCTTCGGGCACGAACCTCCACCTGCCCCTGCTGCGCCTGCTCGCGCCGCTGCCCCCGCACGAGCTGTTCGCCCGCGCCTGGGCCGAGCGGGGCCGACGGGCCGGCTGAGGGCACACGGGGACGGGAGCCGGGCGGAGGGCCGGGCGGCCGCTGATCCGCGTGTTCATCGCCCGGCCGCCCGGCCCCCTGCCCGGGCCCCCGTCCCGGCCGACGCTACGGGAGCTCCGGCCGGGAGTCGATGAACTGCGTGTTAAACCGTGTCATGCCTGATCAACGGGGGTTCCGGGGGTGCGCAGCCCGATGAAGACCGGCTCCCGGCGCAGGACGAAGCCCATCGACTCGTACAGCCGGATCGCGCCGGTGTTCTCGGCGGCCGCGTGCAGGAACGGGACGTCCCCGCGCTCCCGGATCCCCGCCGCCACCGCCCGGACCAGCAGTGCGGCCAGTCCCTGACCGCGGTGGGCCGGGTGGGTGCACACCGCGCTGATCTCCGTCCAGCCCGGGGGCCGCAACCGCTCCCCGGCCATCGCCACCAGCCGGCCCTCGCGGCGGATCCCGAGATAGCTGCCCAGCTCGATGGTGCGCGGCAGGAAGGGGCCCGGCTCGGTCAGCTCCACCAGCGCCGTCATCTCCGCCACGTCGGCCGGCCCCAGCCGGACCGCCTCCGGCGCGGCCTCGGCCCGCACCGCCCGCCCGTCCAGCTGCACGCCCGGGATGACGCGCACCGTCTCCCAGCCGGCCGGCGGCGTCGGCAGGCCGGTCAGCCACACCTCCCGGCCCGGCCCCACCAGCGCGGCCAGATCCGCCCAGGCGGCCGGATCGGCGGGGTCGGCGACGGCGGCGAAGGGGTTCGCCGCCGGGAGGTAGCGGGCGGCCCCGCGCCCGGAGTACTCGGCGAACGCGCGGTGCGGGCCGGTCAGCGCGGCCCAGACCGGGTTGTCCAGCGGGGCGGAGGGGTTCTCGGTGGGCATGCGGTGCGGAATCCTTCCTCAGGAGCGGGCGCCCCCGGAGCCCCGTGCGGGGGCCCGGGATGGTGGCGACGGCCGCAGGCTATGCCCCTTGAGCCCCCGGGAGCAGCGGATTTACGCGCCCGCCATCCACCCGCCATCCGCACCGGCTCTCCGCGTCCGACCCACCCCCCGCTCAGCCCGCCCACCAGGGCCCGCGCAACGATTCGCCGCGCACCGGCAGGAACGCGCAACGAATCGATGAGCCCAGCGCAACGCTGACGGCTTGTCCCGGTCGAACGCCCGAACGTACCGTTTTACGACCCCCACCCCACCTGTCACAGAGGTACGCCCATGCCCCCGCTGCGCACCGCACTCCTCCAGAGCTCCGGACGGCTCGGCGACACCGCCGAGAACCTGAAGCGGCTCGACGAGGCCGCGGCGCGCGCCGCACAGAGCGGGGGCGGGCTCCTCGTGACCTCGGAGATGTACCTGACCGGCTACGCGCTGGAGGTCGGGGACATCGCGGGCCTGGCCGAACCGGCCGACGGCGAGTCCGCCCACACCATCGGGGGCATCGCCCGCCGCCACGGGATCGCCGTCCTGTACGGCTACCCCGAGCGCGACGGCGACACGGTCTACAACTCGGCCCAGCTCATCGGCCCCGACGGGGCCCGGCTGGCGAACTACCGCAAGACCCACCTGTTCGGCTGCTTCGAGCAGGAGGCCTTCACCCCCGGCGACACCCCCGTCGTCCAGGCGGACCTGAACGGCCTCCGCGTCGGCATCATGATCTGCTACGACGTGGAGTTCCCCGAGAACGTACGCGCCCACGCCCTGGCCGGGACCGACCTCCTCCTGGTCCCGACCGCGCAGATGCACCCGTTCCAGTTCGTCGCCGAACAGCTGGTCCCGGTACGGGCCTTCGAGAACCAGATGTACATCGCGTACGTCAACCGGACCGGCCCCGAGGGCGAGTTCGAGTTCGTCGGCCTCAGCTGCCTCGCCAGTCCGGACGGGGTCACCCGCACCCGCGCCGGCCGCGGCGAGGAAATGGTGTTCGGCGAGGTCGACCCGGAGCTCCTGGGAGCCTCCCGCGAGACCAACCCGTACCTGCGCGACCGCCGCCCCGGGCTCTACGCCTCCCTCGCCTGAGG
>NZ_JZWV01000833.1 GCF_000966975.1 Streptomyces katrae
GGCCTGGGCGGCGGGGGCTCCGGCGGGGGTGGCGGAGGGGGGCGGCGCGAGCGGGGCGAACAGCTCCCGCACGCCGCAACCGCCGCGCAGGTCCGCGCGCAGCGGTACGCCTTCGCCGGCCTTGGCGGCGTCCAGCGCGAGGAGGGCGGCGGTGCCCCCGCCCGGCAGCGGCTGCTCCTGGCGGACCACCGGGATCAGCCGGTCGGCGCCAGGGAGGGCCCCGTAGCGTCCACCCTGCCCCATCGGGGACATGCTGCTGCCGGAGATCCGCAGTCCGCCGGCGGTCGCGAACTCGGCCTGGTCCCGCTGGGACGCGGTCCAGGCGGCGTGCTGGCCGAGGGCCAGGACCCCGCTGGAGACGGCGAGGACGAGCAGCAGTACGGGCCCGGTCGCCCGGCCGGGCCGGCGGGCGAGCTGCCAGCCGAACAGGGCCGGGGCCAGGCTCCGGCCGCGTGCCGCGAGCCGTCCCCCGGCCCGGGCGGCGAACGGCAGCAGCCGCAGCACCAGCAGCGTGCCCGCGCACAGGGCGAGGACCGGGGCCGCGACCAGGACCGGGTCCACGCCGAGCCCGCCGCCGGCGGGTCCGGTGCCGGGGCCGGCGGCGTCGGCGCCCCCGTACTGCGACAGCTGCTGGTAGCAGAGGACGGCGAGGACGACGACGGCCAGGTCCAGTCCGGAGCGGGCGGCGCCCGTCACCAGGGCCTGCCTGCGGCCGGCGCGGCGCAGTACGGCGGCCGAGGCGCCGCGCAGGGCGGACGGGAGGGTCGTGAGCAGGACGCAGGCGAGGGCGCAGCCGGCCGCGACCGGCCAGACCAGCCAGGTGTCGGGGATCTCCAGGTGCACCCGGCCGAGCGGCCCGAACCGGCCGAGCAGGCGCAGCAGGGGCGGGGCGAGCAGCGGCGCCAGGACGGCGGCCGGGAGGGCCAGCAGCAGCGACTCGGCGGCGCTCAGCACGCCGAGGCGCCGGCGGGAGGCGCCGCGCGCGGTGAGCAGGACCCGCTCCGGCTCCTGACGGGCCGTCATCAGGTGGGCGACGAGGAGCAGGGCGGCGGCCGAGAGGACGGCGAGCTGGAGGGCGCCCACCAGCAGGGTGGAGCGGGCGACCAGCAGGGCGGAGTCCAACTGGGCCAGCAGTTCCGGAAGTTCGGTGGCGGTCTGGAGCGAGGCGGTGCGCTTCAGCGCGAGGCCGGCGGGGTCGGCGGCGGCGCGGACGCCACGGGCCTCGGCGGTGGTGACCGTGGCCAGGTCCGGGCTCAGGAGGGTGCCTCGGTAGTTCTGCTGGATGCCGCCCGCCGTGAAGGCGGTGTCGTCCACCATGAGGGGGCCGTAGGTGGTGAAGCTGCCGACCTGGATCTCCCGGCCGCCGAGCGGGTCGAGCCGCCAGTAACCGGAGTCGGGGTCCGCGGCCTGGTACACGCCGGTGATCAGCACGGTCAGCGGGGGCCCGCCGAACCGGTCGTCCAGCCGGACGGGCGCGGGCAGCGCGGCCCCGGCCAGGCCGAGGCGGGCGAGCGCCGTGCGCGGCACGGCCGCCTGCAGTGGCTGTGCGGGGGCGCCGGCCGGGGCGGCGACGGGCCGGGGCCAGTCGCCGGCGAGCAGGCGTACGTGTTCGCGGCCGAGGGCGGCGAGCAGGGTCAGGTCCGCGTCACGGCCGCCGGCCGCGGGGCCGGGGAGCCCGTAGGAGCGGCTGCGGGCCACGCTCTCGGAGGTCACCGGGAGCCTTCCGAACACCTCGTCCGAGTAGGCCCGTACGGCCCGGTCGTCCTCGGCGCGCGAGGACGCGGCCCGGCCGCTGGTGACGAGGACGGTGGTCCGCGGGCGCTCGGGGCCGGTCAGCGCGTGCCGCAGCCCCTCCTGCCCCACGCCGCGGGTGAAGGCCGTGAGTGCGGTCAGCGCGGTCGCGGCGATGAGTACGGTGAGCAGTACGGCGACGGCGAGCGGCCATCGCCCGCGCAGTCGGCGCACGACGAAGCCGAGCACGTGTGCAGTCCCTCCCCCGTCCGGACCTTCGGTACCGGATAGCGGACGATGTTGTCAGATCCGATCCAGACACGGAAGGGACTTGCGCGATTGGTGAGACAGATGCGCAAATGCGGTCGGAAGTCCTAGGTGGGGGGAGCACAGTGACGGAACGCCAGCACTCGACGGGGGTCGCGGTGGCACAGGAGGACGAAGGCACGCCGATCGTGGTGGCCGAGGACGTACGGCACAGCTTCGGCAGCGGTCCGCAGACCGTCCACGCCCTGCGCGGAGTGTCCTTCGAGGTCCGGCGCGGCGAACTCACCGCCCTCAGGGGCCGGTCGGGCTCCGGCAAGACCACCCTGCTGAACCTCCTGGGCGGCCTCGACACCCCCACCGGCGGCCGGATCACCCTGGACGGCACCGACCTGGCCTCCCTCGACGAGGCGGGCCTGCTCGCCCTGCGCCGGGACCGGATCGGCTTCGTCTTCCAGTCCTTCGGCCTGATCCCCGTCCTCACCGCCGCCGAGAACGTCGGCGTGCCGATGCGGCTGCGCCGCGTCCCCGCCGGGGAGCGCGAGGAGCGCGCCCGGACCCTGCTCGCCCTGGTCGGCCTCGCGGACCACGCCGACCAGCGTCCCGGCGAACTCTCCGGCGGCCAGCAGCAGCGCGTCGCGGTGGCCCGCGCCCTGGCCAACGACCCCGCCCTGATCATCGCCGACGAACCCACGGGCCAGCTCGACCTGGAGACCGGCCGGTCGATCATGGAGCTGCTGCGCGCGGTGGTGCGCGGCAAGGGGGTCACCATCCTCGTCGCCACCCACGACCCGAACCTGATCGAACTCGCCGACCGCGTCGTGGAACTGCGCGACGGCCGCATCGTCGACCAGGGGGCGGGCGCCGGAACGCCCTAGGACGGCACGGCCTCCCGGTCCTCGTGCGTGCCGGGCCGTTCTCGCCAGAACGTTCCCGAGGCCAGCCGGCGCAGGAGCATGAGCACCACGCCGGCGCCGGCCAGGAAAAGGGCGATGACCAGCGGAGCGCCCAGCCCGAACCACGCCGTCGAGGTGGCCGCGTTGCGGGGGTCGGCCATGTCGGCGACGGACTCGGCCAGCAGCCAGAGCAGCAGGGCCGAGCCGAGCAGGGGCCCGGCGCCGAGCAGCAGGAAGGGGCGCGGGCCCCGCGTGAGCCGGCGGCGGTACCAGACGGCGCAGGCGATGCCGGTGAGGGCGTAGTAGAAGGCGATGAGCAGCGACAGCGCGGTGAGGGAGTCGGCGAGGGCGTTCTCGCTGATCCGGTGGATGACGACGTACCAGACGGTCGCGGTGCCGGCGACCCACCATGTGCTGGTGCCGGGGGTGCCCCGGCGTGCGTCGATCCGGGCGAAGCGGGCGGGCAGTGCGTGGCGGCGGGCCATGGACAGGGCGGTGCGGGAGGCCGGGATGATGGTGGTCTGCGTCGAGGCGAGGGCCGAGGTGCTGACGGCGAGGAGCAGGATCCAGTCCCAGCCGCCGAGGACCTCGCGGGCGAGGGCGGCGAAGACGTCCTCCTCGGTGTCGGCCCGTCCCGCGAGGTAGGCGGTGCCGGCGTAGGCGACGACGGCGACGGCCACGCCCAGGTAGGTCGCGAGCAGGACGACGGTCGACCAGATGCCCGCCCGGCCGGGCGCGTTGGCGGAGTCCTCGGTCTCCTCGGTCAGGTTGAGGGCGGATTCCCAGCCCCAGTACGCGAACACGCCGAGCAGCAGCCCGCCGGTGAGGGCGGAGCCGCCCGCGCCGAAGGGGTTCAGCCAGCCGGCGGCGGGGCGTACGGCGTCCAGGCTTCCGGTGCCGGCGTAAACCCGGTACAGGGCGACGGCGGCGAACACGACGAGGCAGACGACCTGGAGCAGGACGAGCGCGTTCTGGAAGCGGGCCGACGCCTCGGTGCCGCGTACGCAGAGCCAGGACATGACCAGGATCAGCAGTACGGTCAGGGCCTCGCGGACCGGCGCGTTCCCGGCCAGGCCGTCGGCGCCGACGGCGAGCAGCCCAGCAGCCCGAAGCCCACGGCCACGTCCGCGAGCGAGCCGACGACGAGCACCCCGGTCATCGCGATGGCCCAGCCGCCGAGCCATCCGGTGGTGGGGCCCAGGGCGCGGGTGGCCCAGGAGAAGGTCGTACCGCAGTCGGGATCGGACCGGTTGAGGTAGTGGAAGGCCGAGGCGATCAGCAGCATCGGGACGAAGGAGGCGAGCATGACGCCGGGGGCGTGCACGCCGGCCAGGGCGACCAGGGGGCCGATCACGGCGGCCAGCGAGTAGGCGGGCGAGGTGGCGTTGAGGCCGATGGCGAGCGCGTCGAGGAAGCCGATCGCGTCGGCCTTGAGCGCGCCGGCCGGGGCGGTGGGGGCGGTGGCCGTCGCGGGTTCGGTGTGCTGCCGGGCGGCGGTCTCCGTGGGGGTGTCTGCGGCCATCGTCCCTCGCTGTGCTGTGTGCGGTGTGCGGGCTGCGCCGCTGCCGGGCGCGGTGTGAACAGGGCGTGAACTGCGAAGAGGAAACCCGCGTGGCCGCTCGGGGGTCAATGGTGTTGGCATAAGGGCTGCCCGGGGCGCCGCAGAGGGTGCGTTCAGCGGCCGCGCAGCGCCTGGAGGCGGGCTTCGGCGCTGGCGAGGAGCATGTCCAGGGCGACGGGGTAGGCGCTGTGGTTCATGCGGGCGGCGAGCAGCCGTCCGGTGGCCGCGATGTGCGGGTACTCGTCGGCCGGCAGCCGGGCGTACGTGGACTCCCACTGCTGCTCGTCGGAGAGCCGCGAGGCCTCGCTGAGGGCGAGGGCGCCGGCGTCGAGGGCGGCGAAGGCCAGGCTCTGGTCGATGAAGGCGTGGTAGATCTGGACCGCTTCCGGGTCCGGGAAGCCCGCGGTGCGCAGGATCCCGAGGACCGCCTCGTCGGCGGCGATCTCGCGGGGCCGGCCGGTGACGCGGCTGGCGGTGAGCACGGCCGCCTGTGGGTGGGCCAGGTAGGCGCCGTGGATGCGCAGCCCGAGTTCGCGCAGGTCGGAGCGCCAGAGCCCGGTGGCGGACCATCCGTCGAGGCCCCGGCCGATGAGTTCCTCGCCGATGGCGAGGGTCAGGCCGTCCATGCCGTCGAAGTACCTGTAGAGGGTGCTGGGATCGGCGCCGAGGGCGGCTCCGAGCCGGCGGGCGGAGAGCCCGGCGCTGCCGTGCTCGCGCAGCATGCGCAGGGCGGTGTCGACGATCAGCCGCTCGGACAGGACGACGCCCTGCCGGGTGGGGCGCCGCCGCCTGCGGGCGTCCTCGGGGACCACCGGTTTCGCCATCGCGTGCCCTCCTCAGTCTTATGCCAACACCATTGACCTTATCTCGCGGGCCCGGCTTTCATCCCTCCCATGGGGCCACGGACCTCCGTGGACCCCGCTGAGAGAGGGTTTCGTCATGCGTGTTCTGCTTGTGGGCGCCGGTGGCGTCGGTACCGCGATCACCCGGATCGCGGCCCGCCGGGACTTCTTCGACCACTTCGTGGTCGCCGACTACGACCTGGCCCGCGCCGAGGCCGCCGTCACCGCGCTCGGCGACGCCGCCGGCCGGTTCACGGCCCGCCGGGTCGACGCCTCCGACGAGGCGGCGGTGGCCGCGCTCCTCACCGAGGAGCGGTGCGACGTGCTGCTGAACGCCACCGACCCGCGTTTCGTGATGCCCCTGTT
This sequence comes from Streptomyces katrae, assembly GCF_000966975.1. Lineage (GTDB taxonomy): Bacteria > Actinomycetota > Actinomycetes > Streptomycetales > Streptomycetaceae > Streptomyces > Streptomyces katrae. The sequence continues at coordinate 5,661 of NZ_JZWV01000833.1, forward strand.
CGAGGCGGCCCTCGCCGCCGACAGCCACTACATGGACATGGCGATGTCGCTGTCCCGGCCGCACCCCGGCCTGCCGTACTCCGAGTGCGGGGTCAAGCTGGGCGACGAACAGTTCGCCCGGGCGGAGGCGTGGGAGAAGTCGGGCCGGCTGGCACTGGTCGGCATGGGCGTGGAACCCGGCCTGTCGGACGTGTTCGCCCGCTACGCGGCGGACGAGCTGTTCGACGAGATCGAGGAGATCGGCATCCGTGACGGGGCGAACCTGACGGTCGAGGGCCACGAGTTCGCCCCCTCGTTCAACATCTGGACGACGATCGAGGAGTGCCTGAACCCGCCCGTCGTCTGGGAGCGGGACCGCGGCTGGTTCACCACCGAGCCCTTCAGCGAGCCGGAGGTGTTCGACTTCCCGGAGGGCATCGGGCCGGTCGAGTGCGTCAACGTGGAACACGAGGAGGTGCTGCTGGTCCCGCGCTGGGTGGACGCGCGGCGCGTCACCTTCAAGTACGGGCTGGGCGAGGACTTCATCGGCAAGCTCAGGACCCTGCACGCGCTGGGTCTGGACTCGACCGCCCCGGTCACGGTCCGCGGGGCGGACGGCGCCCCGGTACGGGTCTCCCCGCGCGACGTGGTGGCCGCCTGCCTGCCCGACCCGGCGACGCTGGGCGGGCGCATGTCCGGCAAGACCTGCGCGGGCACCTGGGTGAAGGGCACCAAGGAGGGCTGGGTGCGCGAGGTGTACCTGTACCACGTGGTGGACAACCAGTGGTCGATGCGCGAGTACGGCTCCCAGGCCGTCGTGTGGCAGACCGCCGTGAACCCGGTGGTGGCGCTGGAGCTCATGGCCGGCGGGGTGTGGGCCCGGTCCGGTGTCCTCGGCCCGGAGGCCTTCGCGCCCCGTCCGTTCCTGGACCTGCTGACGGAGTACGGCTCCCCCTGGGGTGTCCGGGAGCAGGGCTGAGCGGCGCCGCTCAGCCGAGGGCGCGGTCGAGGTTGTAGGCGGCGCTGATCAGGGAGAGATGGGTGAACGCCTGGGGGAAGTTGCCCAGTTGCTCCCCGCTGCGGCCGATCTCCTCCGCGTAGAGGCCGACGTGGTTGGCGTAGGTGAGCATCTTCTCGAAGGCCAGCCGGGCCTCCTCCAGCCGTCCGGCGCGGGTGAGCGCCTCGACGTACCAGAAGGAGCAGATCGAGAAGGTGCCCTCCGCGCCCTGCAGGCCGTCCGGGCTGGCCTGCGGGTCGTATCGGTAGACCAGCGAGTCGGAGACCAGCTCGGCGGTGAGCGCGTCCAGGGTGGAGAGCCACTTGGGGTCGGTCGGCGCGATGAACTTGGCCATGGGCATCATCAGCACGGAGGCGTCGAGCACCTCGTCGCCCAGCCCCTGGACGAACGCCCCGCGCGTCGCCGACCAGCCCTCCCGCATGATCTGCCGGTAGATCGCGTCCCGGCTGCGCTGCCAGCGGGGCAGGTCCGCGGGCAGGCCGCGCCGGTTGGCCATGCGGATCGCCCGTTCGACCGCCACCCAGCACATCAGCCGCGAGTAGACGAAGTTCCTGCGTCCGCCGCGGGTCTCCCAGACCCCCTCGTCGGGCTGGTCCCAGTTCCCGCAGAGCCAGTCCACGATGGTCGCGACCTCCTCCCACTGGTCGCTGCTGATGGGCCGGCCCCACTTGTCGTACAGGTAGACGGAGTCGATGAGGGCTCCGTAGATGTCCAGTTGGAGCTGGCCGGTGGCGGCGTTCCCGACCCGTACCGGGGCGGACCCGAGGTGCCCTTCGAGGTGGGTCAGCTCGGATTCGGGCAGGTCGGTGCGCCCGTCGATGCCGTACATGATCTGCAGCGGGCCGCCGGGGCCCGTGGTGAGCCCGACGCACCGTTCGGAGAGGAAGCCCATGAACGCCTCGGCCTCGGAGGTGAAGCCCAGGCGGAGCATGGCGTAGACGCAGAAGGCGGCGTCGCGGACCCATACGTACCGGTAGTCCCAGTTGCGCTCGCCGCCGGCCCGTTCGGGCAGGCTGGTCGTGGGCGCGGCGACGATCGCACCGCTCGGCGCGTAGGTGAGCAGCTTCAGCGTCAGCGCGGAGCGGTTGACCATCTCCCGCCACCGGCCCCGGTAGCGGCAGCGCCCCAGCCAGGCGCCCCAGAACCGGACCGTCGCCTCGAACTGCTCCTCGGCCTCGGCGCGCGGACAGGACCGGGGAGGGACGTCGCCGCTGATCCGGTCGAGGGCGAACACCGCGGACTCGCCTTCGAGGAGCTTGAAGTGCGAGGACACGTCGGTGCCGTCGGTCTCGAGGGGCGCGGTGGAGGACAGGGCCAGCGAGAGCGACGGGGACTCGAAGACCGCCTCGTGGGCCTGCGCGCGGACGGTGTGCGGTTCGGCCCCGTAGCCGAAGCGGGGTGCGACGCGCGCCCGGAACGGCAGGGTGCCCCGGACGCAGATCACCCGCCGGATCAGCCGGTGCCGGTCCGCTTCCCGCGACTCGTCGACGACCGGCATGAAGTCCTGGACCTCCGCCACCCCGTCGGCCGCGTAGAACCGCGTGATCAGCACGTTGGTGTCGGGGAAGTAGAACTGCCGGGTCCGCGCCGGCACGTCGGCGGCCAGTTGCCAGGACCCGCCCCGGTCGGCGTCGAGGATCGCCGCGAACACGCTCGGTGCGTCGAAGCGCGGGCAGCAGTACCAGTCGATGGTGCCGTCGGTCCCCACGAGAGCGGCGGTGCGGAGGTCACCGATCAGGCCGTGCTCGGAAATCGGCAGGTAGCGCGATCCGTCCACTCCTCATGGTAGGCAGCGGGGCAACGTCGACGCACTGCGGCACCGGCCCGCACCGGCCGGCCGCACGGGGGCGGGGCGCTCACGGTCAGGCGCGTCCGCTCCCACGTCCCGCTGCCCGGGTACGAGGGGGCGTGCGGTTCCGCTTCACCCGCTCCCGTGCCGCGGGCGGGGCCGCTGTGCCATGCTGGCTGGCGCCCACGGGACGAGCGTCACGTGGGGGATGACGACGGGGACGGCGTCCCACGGGGGTGTGGCATGCAGCCGTTGACCGCGACCGATCCGCGCCGGGTGGGCGCGTACCGGCTGCTGTACCGGCTCGGGGAGGGCGGCATGGGCCGCGTCTACCTCGGCCGGTCGCCGGGCGGCCGGACGGTCGCCCTCAAGGTCGTGCACGGGACGATCGCCGGCGACCCGGGCTTCCGCCGCCGCTTCGCCCGGGAGGTCAGGGCGGCCCGGTCGCTCCGGGGGGCGGGGACCGTTCCGGTCCTGGACGCCGACCCGGAGGCGGAGGTGCCCTGGCTCGCCACGGCGTACGTTCCGGGGCCGGCGCTCTCCGACGCCGTCATCGGCCACGGGCCGCTGCCCCAGGAGGCCCTGTGGCGGCTGCTCTCCGGACTCGCGCAGGCGCTGGCGGGGGTGCACGGGGCCGGGCTGGTGCACCGGGACGTGAAACCGTCCAACGTGCTGCTCTCCCCCTCGGGGCCGCTGCTCATCGACTTCGGCATCGCCCGGTCCGCCGACGAGACGGTGCTGACCGGAACGGGGCTGGTCGTGGGTTCCCCCGGCTACATGTCACCGGAGCAGGCGGAGGGCCGGACCGTCGGCCCGGCGGCGGACGTGTTCTCCCTGGGGGCGGTGCTGGCCTTCGCGGCGACCGGGCGCGGGCCGTTCGGCGGGGGGTCCGTGGCGGAACTGCTGTACCGGCTCGTGCACCACGAACCGGACCTCGACGGGGTCGGGGGCCCGTTCGGGGATCTGACCCGGCACTGCCTGGCCAAGCGGCCCGCGGACCGCCCGGCGGTCGCGGAGCTCGCCGCCGCGGCCGCGCAGCGGGCGGGCACGGGCCCCTGGC
>NZ_JZWV01000834.1 GCF_000966975.1 Streptomyces katrae
GCACGGGCCCCTGGCTGCCGGCGCCCGTGGTGGCCGCGATCGCGCAGAAGGCGGAGGAGCTGCTCAACGCGGAGGCGGCGGAGCCGGAGGAGCCGGAGGAGGAAACGGAGCTCCTCGTACGGGACCCGGCACCGGGGACGGTGTCCGGTGCGGTGTCCGGGCGGGCGGTGTCCGGACCGGACGCGGTGACGACCACCGCCCTTCCCCCGCGGACCCCGCCGCCCACGGCGGCCCGGCCCGGCCGGTCACCGGCCGGCCCGGCCC
>NZ_JZWV01000835.1 GCF_000966975.1 Streptomyces katrae
GCGGGAGCGTCCGAGGGCGTGGTCGGCGGGCTCGCCGGCCGGGGCCCCTTTTGGCGGGCCCCGGCGGCGTGCTGGTGGGCGCGGACGATCGTGGAGTCGACCGCGCCCACCCACTCCAGGTCGCCCTCGGCATCGGCCTGGGCGAGCAGGGCGGTGAACACCTTCTCCCAGGTGCCGTCCGCGGCCCACATCCGCAGCCGGTTGTGGGCGCCCTTCCATGACCCGAAGTGCTCGGGCAGGTCCATCCAGGGCGTCCCGGTGCGGTACTTGAAAGCGATCGCGTCGATCACCTGCCGGTGATCCCGCCACCGTCCGCC
>NZ_JZWV01000836.1 GCF_000966975.1 Streptomyces katrae
CACCGCACGGAGGTCTTCGTGTCCCACCGTAATGCCCGGCTGACCGTTCACGGCAGGCGGATCCTGGTCGAACGTGTCCTTGCCGGCCGTCCTGTCGCGCATGTGGCCGCGGAGATGGGCATATCCCGTCCCACGGCCCACAAATGGGTCCGCCGCTGGCGGGCCGAAGGTGATGCGGGCCTGCACGACCGTTCCAGCCGTCCCCGCACCACCCCGCACCGGACCGTCACCGTGGTCGAGGCGAAGGTCTGCCGGCTGCGTTCCGAGCGTAAGCTCGGCCCTGCCCGGATCGGCCCGATCCTGGGCATGCCCGCCTCGACCGTGCACCGGATCCTGGTCCGGCACGGCCTGAACCGGCTGGCCTGGCTGGACCGGCCCACCGGTCAGCCGATCCGCCGCTACGAATGCGACCGGCCCGGCGAGCTGGTCCACGTGGACATCAAGAAGCTCGGCAACATCCCCGACGGCGGCGGATGGCGGACCGTCGGCCGCGCAGCCGGCGACCGAAACCGTCAGGCCACCACCACCGAGCGCAAGAGTTGCACGCCGGTGATCGGCTACAGCTACATCCACTCGGCCGTCGACGACCACTCCCGCCTGGCCTACAGCGAGGTCCTGCCCGACGAACGCCAGCACACCGCCATCGCCTTCTGGCAGCGGGCGAACGCGTTCTTCGCCGGCCACGGCATCACCGTCCAACGCGTCCTGACCGACAACGGCGCCTGCTACAAGTCCAAGCTCTTCACCCAGACCCTCACGGCAGCGGGCATCGCCCACAAGAAGATCCGGCCCTACCGTCCACAGACGAACGGCAAGGTCGAACGCTTCAACCGCACCCTCCTCGACGAGTGGGCCTACCTACGGCCCTACACCTCGAACACCGAGCGGACCGAAGCCCTGGCAGACTTCCTCCACACCTACAACCACCACCGCTGCCACACCGCACTCGAC
>NZ_JZWV01000837.1 GCF_000966975.1 Streptomyces katrae
AACCACCACCGCTGCCACACCGCACTCGACGGACACCCACCCATCACCCGCGTCAACAACGCTGCGGGTCAATACACCTAGCCCACCACTCACCCCCAACTCCCATCCCGTCTGCCGTCGACCCACACGCATGTGGAGCGGCCGCGGTGCCGGGCGTCCAGGTGGAGCGCCCAACTGGACGAACGACCTGGACGCCCGGTGCCGTGGCTGCTCGGCTTGTCCTGGGTCGACGGCAGACGGGATGGGAGTTCCCCGCCTCAGGCTAGCGGCCTTGCCGACCGGCCCTCCAGCTGTTGGCATATGGGTGGGACGGCACGCAGGGGGGCGGCTGGTGAGCGATCTGACGGTGCATCCGTGGAAGAGGCATGGCAGGGATCGGCTCTATGTGAACCTGCCGGACGGAACGGCTGTCGCCTGGGCGGATCGAGCGACCAAGACCGTGACGATCAAGCTTCGGAAGTACCAGGACGAGGCTTTGGCTCTTCTTCGGCGCCACCTTGGGGAGGGGCTTACTGTCCGCTCCACCCCTTCGCCTACTCCGCAGTCGCGCCCCGCGGCCCCTTCTCGGAAACAAGGGCAACCCCGTCACCCAACCCCGAAACAGCGACCCGACGGGCTGGCGTCCCTGCCACCCCTCAGCCCCAGTGAAGACCTGGCAAGGAACCGGCCGGGCTCCCGCGTCGTCGGGTTGATCGCTGAGCGAGGCCCGTCGACAGTGCAACGACTCAAAGCGAAGTTACTGCGGCAGTCCTCGGAGTGGGACAGCTGGTACGCCGGCCTCGAAGGGGAGCGGAGGGTGGGGCGTGAGCTAGAACGCCTGTCATCGCTCGGTTGGCGGGCGCTTCACGGCATCGAGAAGAGCAACGGCGGCGACATCGACCACCTGCTGATCGGCCCAGGCGGCGTGTTCAGTATCAACACCAAGAACCATCGGGGCGCGTCGGTCTGGGTGGGCGACTCGATGGCCAAGGTCAATGGCGGGCCTCCACGCCCGTATGCTGCGGCAAGCCTGGCTGAGGCGGACTTCGTGCGGAGGGTGCTGGGGCGGTACTGCCCCTTCCAGGTGCCTGTCGAACCCGTCCTGGTCTTCGTCGGCATCGCGTCCCTGAATCGGGCAGCTACGCAGTAACACCGTTCGCATTTACCAGGAGCGGGAGGTAGCGGCCCTGGGCCCGCTGACTGGCAAGCTCACCCCGGAGCAGGTAGAGCAGGTGTACACGGCCGCTCGTCACCGGCGCGTCTGGCTCCGCGCCTAACTCGGCGCATCCGGCAGAAGGCGGCTGCTGTAGCCTCGCCGACACAGCCGTTCGTACGCCTCGACCACGTCGTCCGGGACCTGCCGGCTGATCATGAAGCCTTGTTCCGGGTAGCTCAACAACCGTTGCAACGCGCCGACCAGCATGTCGATGACCATGCGCGGGTCACCGATGGAGTCGACGTACTCCTCCAGCGTCATCGGGCTGGAAGCACTGACGATCTCGACTTCGGGCCACAACTTCCGTGCTGTGGCGTACACACGTCGCTCCTGGTACGGGCCGTCATCGCCGGGGCCCTGTCCTTCGCCCACCTGCACGACCTGGCTGCGGCGGCCGGACAGGACGGCTGGAAGGCCTGGGCCTACCCGGTGAGCGTCGACCTGCTGCTGGTCGCCGCATGGCGTCGGATGCGCACGGACGTCGAGAACCGCGATGCCTGGCTCTGGTTCGCCATCGCCCTGATCGCTTCGCTCGGCGCCAACATCGCCAGCGCCGGACTCCTCGACCTTCACCACGTTCCGGCCTGGCTGCGGATCCTCGTCGCCGGATGGCCCGCCCTCGCCTTCCTCGGCGACACCCTCCTGGCCCACGCACCCGCCCCGGAACCGGCCCCCGCCGTCCAGCCCGACCCCGAGCCCACCGCAGACCTGATCGTCGAGCGGGCCCCCGATCCGGCTCCGGAACTCCCGCCGGCCGAACCGCCCCCTGAAGAGGCCGCGCTGGAACCGGCTGCTCAGGGCTCGGCGCGGTCGTCCCTGACCGTCCCCGTTGATGTCAGTTGTGGATGCAAAAGGCCCCCGCCATGATCGGCGGGGGGCCTTC
>NZ_JZWV01000838.1 GCF_000966975.1 Streptomyces katrae
GGCGCGGACGGTTTCGAACCGCCGTCATCCGCTTTGTAAGTTCGCCCAACGAGCTCGGAGCCGAGGCACCCAAGCGATCGGCCCCGCGGGCAGCAGCCCGCCAGGTACGCCGACACCCTCTGCGGTCTGACGACGTTGCCGTCATGGGTTACCGTCAGCCGCCCGCCAACCCAGCTGCCTCGCCTCGGCGGTCCACAAATAGGCTGGGGCCCCGCCGCAGTGCCATGCGGTCGGCTTTGGATGAGCCCAGTTTGCAGCAGTTCGCTGCTGCCCCAGGTCCCGCGGCACCCAGTTACCGAAAGGCACTCGTCCACCGATGTTGATGTCGGTCGTTGATGCCAAAGGTGCCGTTCCGCCCTAAACTCCTCTCCTGGCCCTTAACGCCTGGCCGGCGTGCGCTAATCGAGGCGCGAGACAGAGCCCATGGATTTCCCGATTCCACGCAAGCGAAATGACACGTTCTGCGGGGAGTCTGCCAGCTTATAGCGACCCTTATCCTCCTCCAGTGCGGCAACAAGAGGGTTAGATAGAAACTCTAGGCATTCACGCACAGCATCAGCTGAAGGACGAGGCGAGAATTCCTTACGCAGTGCATAAATGATGTTTTCTACGCTGATGTAGCCAGAAGCAATCGGGTCGTCATCTACGGCCTCCTGGAAAGCCAAGTCAAGGACCTTGCTGACAAGAAGCGTCTGACGCTCGGCAGTCGAATACCGGTCAGCCATTTCGTCCTTGAGCGCATCTGGGCGACTCAGAATATCCCGCATGTCACTGAGCGGGATCGGGCTAACCGCATGCCTGGCGAGAGTGGAAACCAGATCCTCGATCTGCATCATGATGACTCGATTCTCAATCGCCCAGTTCTTCGATCGAGTAGCGAAATCAGGTCCAACGACTACTACGTAGTCGGCCTTGTGCTTCTGCTTATGCTCGCGAAGGGCGTCAAACGCGACCCGAACCTCTGGAACTACTCCGTTTCCGGAGCTTTTAGCATCGACAATCACGCGGTAAGTGTCACCTGGCGCAAGCTGCGCGACGGCCAGAACATCCGTTCTTCCGGACCCTCCGAGGTGCTCGGCATGGAACCCCAAAAAGCGAAAAGCCTTCGCTACCGACTTCTCAAACTCTTCACTTTCGGTCCCAGCGTTTCCGAATCTTTGCAGCTCCTCCACGATTTCATCTAGCAAGGATTGACTAGGAACGCCTTCTGAAGATCCCTGCAATTCCGCTTCCAGAGGCCCAGCCACCTCGTTTTGCAGTGTTAGGGAATCGGCAAACACCTTCCCTGTGGGAGTCGTGCGAAATCGCTGCCAGTCAACCCGTTCCACGAGCCCTGCGTCTTGAAGGAATCCAAGCCTAAGCCGGATCTCCGCATTCGATGCCTGCGAGTACCCGAAACGCTCCTTCGCTGCGACTGTCAAAGCACTCGTGGTCGATGGCGAGTCGAGCAGCATCAAAATTTCACCAAAGAACATGTATCTTGTGTGGGCGCGAACACGTTGAAAGAAACTTGCTCGATCAACCCCATGTGCTTTAGCGCGTGAAGGGTGGACTGAAATGACGAATTGGTAATCCCAAGGTTCTCGGCACAAGAATTTCGAAAGCTATCGGCGGGAGTCGGGCCATCAAGCAACGCGATTAGATTCCGGACTGCCGCCGATGGCGTCAGGGAGGAATCTTCGCCCTCCCTGGCAACTGATTTCGTTCCCCTTGGGATATAGCCGATGAGGGGCCGCCTGCTCCGCAGCGCCTCTTGATCCAATTTAGGAGAATCTGAAAGGTACTGGATGAGATCCCCGCTGATCTCTACTTCACGTTCGATGCTCCCAGACTCTCCGCGAGCGGTATCCGGCGAGCACAGGTCCAGCTTCTCAAGGAGAGCTGTGCCAGCATCAGTGCGAACCACCTGGGTGTTCCATAGCTCGATCATGCCGAGGCTTCTCAACCATCCCGTTCGACGCCTGATCTGATCAAGACTGTTCCAGGGCAACCCATAGACGTTGTTCGCCACCGCTAGCAGGTCCGATTGCGAGGTTCGTCCCTCGACATGCAAGAGGAGCTCTCCAAAGAACTTCACACTGCCATGCAAATGGGCAGCGAGAGCCTCAGCATCGCATTTGCCGAGCCACTCCTTCGAGAAGTCCGTCAGGACCCACCGATTCTGCTTGGGATCACGAACCACAAAGCCTGCGGTCGAAAGCTGCCGACGGCATACGTCGTCGCAGGAGGCCGTGACTTCCTTGCCCTCCGGGGTTTTCCAGCTCAGCTTCTCTCCGCCATCTCGCGGGAGTTGAGAAAGGATTTGACGGAGCATAAACTCCTGCGACTCCGTCCCTCCAGAAATGTACCCAACAGTATTGGCGCGTTCACGCCACACTTTTACAGGGAAGGTCTTGGCCAGCAATTCGGCACTCCCGCTCGGCGTCTCGTTTGCATGGAGCTTAGAGCGCACGCCTGGCGCCTGGTCACGTAATGAAACTTTTCACCTTTTATGCAATATGTGAAGAATGTTCATAAATGAGAATGGCCCTGGCTGGCGTGCGGCCGACGGCGGCTTGGAGCAAGGCGGAGACAGGAACGCAGGCCCGGGCGACGGAGGCGCTCGCCGCGCCGTGCGCGGCGGGTGCCTTGATGAAGTACGGAAAAGGTCGCCCTTTTCGACCTAAGGGGCTGCAGCATGGACGAGGCGGCCAGTGAAGCCGTCGGCGCATAGGCGCCTATAAGCAGCCAAGACCTCCTCGGGCACGCGGTGGGCGACCATGAAGCCCTGCTGAGGGTATAGCATGAGCCCTGGGGTATAGCTGGAGGGCGCCGACGAGCATGTCGATGACCAAACGGGGATCACCTATGGAGTCCACGTAGTGGCGGAACGTCATGGGTGCTGAGGCGCTGACCACCTCGACTTCGGGCCAGAGCTTCCGGGCTGTGGCGTACGCGCGGCGCTCCTCGTACGGCTTACTGACCAGGAGAATGGACTCGACTTCGATGCCCTTCTCCTCGAGGAGCGTCCTGGCGAAGCGAATGTTCTCCCCAGTGTTCGTCGCCTTCGGCTCGACGAGGACGTCGACCGACGGGACACCGAGCTCGAGGGCGCGTTCACGGTAGTGCACCGCCTCGCCGCGGGGCATGCGCTCCTGGGTCGTGCGGCTTGTGGCGCCGGTGAAGACGATCAGGGGCGCCATGCCGCGGCGGTAGAGGTCGACGGTCGTGTCGGCGACGCCGAGGTCATGGCTGCCGAGGCCCACCGCTACCGAACACGGGCGCGGCTCGTGGTGCATTTGGTGGAAGTCCCAGATGAGCTCCGCGTCCGCCCACGACTGCTCCGAAATCACTTCTGTTCGCCATCCTGAGCCGAGTCCGGGACCTTGAACTCATACTCCCAGGCGAACCACGACGCGGCGTGTACCCCTACTGCGAACTCGACGACCGTCCCATCAGCCGTGTACGTCGTCCGGTGCAGCTCTACCACCGGCTCGCCTGCGGGGAGCTTCACCTCGTCGGACGTTGGGACCCGGGCGAAGATGCGTTCCTTCATGTGGTCGATCTCGTACCCGGCGTCGTAGAGAACCCGGAAGCCGCCGCCCCGGCCGGCAGGTCCCGGCGTGGGGTCCACGATGCGCGTGCCTTCGACGTGCTCGGGACGGTAGTAGCTGGTCAGCGTGTGGGTCGGCTGCTCCCCCTCCTTGACCAGGCGGGCGCGCGCGTACACCTGCGCGCCCTCAGGGAGTCCGTGCGCCTCTGCCACCGCAGCGGGCGCCTCCACCAGGCTGACCGACTGGGTCTGCTCGCCGCGCTGGTACGCGCGCCCTGAGACCACCCGGTCCGCGATGAACGCGACCTCGTCACCGTCGCGCCACTTCGCCTTGTCGTAGCGGCTGATCCCGATGCGCTTCAGGGGCGTCTGGGCGCGGACCATCGTTCCCACGCCGCGCGAGGACGTCACGAGCCCCTCGGCCTCCACGAGTAGAGAGTCCGCCGTGAAGCCATGCTGCCAGCGGCGAGCGGCCCGCCTGGGAATGGATCAAGAGGGCGGAGTCGACCGGCACGCAGGGACAAGGGGCTGAGGGCGCTCTCTGGCCCAGCCTCCCACCGCAAGGGCTGATTGCCGTCAAGAACTACCGTCAGAGGCCCCCAACCATGATTGGTTGGGGGCCTCTGCATTGGTGGGCGCGGACGGTTTCGAACCGCCGACATCTGCTTTGTAAGAGCAGCGCTCTACCCCTGAGCTACGCACCCGTGGACGAGTGGACAGCCTACATGGCAGGCGCACCCCCCACGCAAACCCGTTCCCGTGGGGGAGAATGGACCGGAGCTTGGCGGACGGGGTACGGGAGAGGGATTGTGGCGACGGCATCCCGGCGGTGGTTCGGTGGGCGGGACGAGAGTCGGCGGGCGGATGCGCAGGCGGCGAAGGATGCCGCCGCCGCCGCGTTCTACGAGTTGGACACCGCGCAGCGGGACCTGCGGATCTCGATGGAGACCATCGCCGCCGCCGACGGCTCTCCCGCCGCGCGGCAGGCCGCCGAGGGGTTCGCCGCGCTCGGGCGGCGGATCGACGAGGTCAGCCACGGCTACATCGAGGCCGTCGACGCGCACGACCTGGACCGGGTCGACCTGGAGGGCTCCGTCGCGGCGCAGGCCAGGCAGCAGCTGACCCGGGCCCGGGAGGAGCTCGTCCGGGTCAAGGGGGAGCTGGAACGGTTCGCCCAGGGGCTGCAGCCGCTGCTGGACAAGGCGGAGACGCAGCTGGCCCGGGTCGCGCCGGCGCGCGAGCGGGCGAGGGCGGCGCTGCTGGCCGCGAGCGACGCGCTGGACTCCGTACGGGCCAAGGGGATGCGGGCCGACGACCTGGCGGCGCGCCTCGCCGCGCTGGGGCCCGAGCTGACGAAGCTGAACCAGGGCGCGGCGCAGCACGGGGTGCAGGAGACCGTGCAGCGGGCCGACCGGATCCTGCGGGACGCGGAGACGGTACGGGCCGAGGCGGAGCGGCTGCCGGAGCGGGCGGCGGAGATCGACCGGCGGCTGGTGAGCCTGCGGACCCGGGCGCAGGCGCTGCGCAACCGGGCGGACCGGGTGGATCCGGTGCTCAGCGAGCTGCGCCGCCGGTTCAGCGCGGCCTGCTGGCAGGACCTCCAGCACGTCCCCGACCAGGCCGTACGGGACGTGGCGCAGGCCGAGGAGCGGCTGGCGGAGGCCGGCCGGGCGCGGGACGAGCAGCGCTGGGCGGACGTGACGGCGCTGGTCGAGGCGGTGCGGGCGGGCCTGGACGCCACCGACGAGGCGGTGTCGGCCGCGCAGGACCGGCTGTCGCGGCTGGAGGCGGTGGCGCGGGACCCGCAGGCGGAGGTGCAGCGGACCCGGTTCGCGATCCGGGACGCGCAGCGGCTGGCGATGGAGGGCCGCAGCGTGCCCGATCCGCGGCACGCGCGGCCGCTGGACGAGTCGGTGGCCCGGTTGGAGCGGGCGCTCGCCGGGCTGGAGGGGCGCCACCCCGACTACTGGCACTTCCTCCAGGAGACGGAGGAGGTCCGGGCGGCGGTGGGCCGGGTCGTGGCGGACATGCGGGGGCGCCGCGCCACCGGCTGACCGGGTCGAGGAGTTGTCCGTACGGGGGCTTCGGCGGATGCTGGAGGGTGCCGGGAACGGAACCGAGGAGGGCGCCATGGCTGCCCACACTTTCCACAGGCCCCGCGAGCGCCACGCACCCCCCGCGCGCCCGGAGTCGTACGTGCCGCACGCGGCCTACGGGTGCACCGAGCCGCACGAGCACTACGCGCCCTACGTCCCCCACGAGCCCTACGGCCCGCCCCCCGAGCGGCAGGGCCCGCGGCTGGCGGAGCGGCTGCTGCACCCGGTCAACGCCCGGCTCGACGAACACCTGCCGACCGACCACAAGCTGAGCAAGGTCTACCGGGTCGGTGCCGGGCTGACGGGCCTGCTGCTGATCGTCTTCGGGATCCTGGGCCTGGTCCACCACATCGGGTTCTTCGACACCGGCGGCGACACGGTGCTGGCCCTGAACACCAACGGCGCGCTGAGCGTGCTGTCGATCTGCTTCGGCGGGCTGCTCTTCGCCGGGATGGTGATCGGCGGGACGTTCGCCTCCACCCTCAACATCGTGCTGGGGCTGCTCTTCATCGCCAGCGGGTTCGTGAACCTGGCCCTGCTGGACACCGGTCTCAACTTCCTGGCCTTCAAGATCCAGAACGTGCTGTTCAGCTTCTTCGTCGGCGTGATGCTGATGTGGTTCGGGATGTACGGCCGGGTGGGCAGCGCCCTCCCCCACGACAACCCGTACTGGCGCGCCCGCCACCCCGAGCAGGCCGCCCGGGAGGACCGGGCCCGCGGCCGGGCGGCGGCCCGTTAGCCTGTGCGCATGCCTCGTTACGAATACCGCTGCCGGACCTGCGACGACACCTTTGAGGTCAGCCGACCGATGGCCGAGTCGTCCGCGCCCGCCGACTGCCCGGCCGGGCACGCCGACACCGTGAAGCTGCTGTCCGCCGTCGCGGTCGGCGGGACCAGCAGTGCCCCCGCGCCCTCCGGCGGGGGCTGCTGCGGCGGGGGCGGCTGCTGCTAGGCGCGAAGGGCGCTGGCTAGGGGGACACCTCCTGGCGCTTGCGCGACAGGGTGAGGCCGTCCGAGATGGCCAGCAGGACGGAGTCCATGCGGGTGTCCGCCATGACGTGGTCGTTGAACGCGCGGACGGCCGCGCCCCTGCTGCCGGGGGACTCGTCCAGGACCGTGCCGTGAAAGAGGGTGTTGTCCGTGACGATCAGCCCGCCCGGACGCAGCCTCGGGACGAGCTCCTCCCAGTAGAGGATCTGGTTCTCCTTGTCCGCGTCGATGTAGGCCAGGTCGACGTGCGGTTCGGCGGGCATGGCGCGCAGCGTGTCCAGGGCGGGGGCGATCCGCAGGTCGATGCGGTCCGCGACGCCGGCCGCCTCCCACGCGGCGCGGCCGTACGCGGTCCACTCCTCCGACACGTCGCAGGCGATCAGGCGGCCGTCGGCCGGCAGGGCCTGTGCCATGGACAGGGTGGAGAAGCCGGTGAAGGTGCCGACCTCGACGATGTGCCTCGCGCCCGTCAGGCGGACCAGGAAGGCCAGCAGCGGGCCCTGTTCCTCGGCCGACTGCATGCCCGCGGATTCGGGGAACTTCTCCCAGGTGGTGGTGACCAGCCCCCGCTGGAACTCGTCCAGCGGGGGGTTGTGCGCGAGGACGTAGCGGTAGAGCTCGTCGGTGATCTTGGTGCTGTTGCCCTTGGTCATGCGGTCAGTGTCGCAACCGCCTGCCCGAAGGAGCGGACGATCTCCTCACCGGCGAGTACACCGGCCTCGTGCAGGGCCGTCACCGTCGGCGAGGTCCAGCCGGCGTCGGCCAGTTCGCCGTGCCCCGGCCGCCAGGCCCGGTCTGCCGCCAGCAGCAGGTCGGCGTCGAGCAGGGAGTCGCCGGCGGCGAGGGAGGCGGTGGCACCCGTACGGCGGGCCACCTCGCGCATCGCGGCGCTCTTGGTCAGCGGGCGGGGGACGGCGTAGATCTTGCGGCCCTGGAGGGAGACCGTCCAGCCCCGTTCCTCGGCCCAGCGGGTGAGGGCCTTGAGCCACTCGGCGGGGACGAGCGCCCGTTCCACGACCAGGTAGGCGAAGAGGTCCTCCGCGATCCGTGCCTTGCGCAGCCACTGCGGGTCGGCCGTGTCCAGCAGGTGCCGGTGGACCTCCTCCAGCGGGGCGCACTCCTCGGCCAGCCGCCGGGCCACCGCGCGCCGCCAGTCCCGGTCGGGTTCCCCGTCCACCAGCAGCTGTCCGCCGTTGGCGCAGATCGCGTACGGGGCCGGGGGGCCGGGGAAGCGGATCCGCTGGTACTGCTTGCGCGTGCGGGTGGTGGTCGGGACGAAGACCGCCGCCGGGTCGGCGGCCAGCGCGGCCAGTAGCGCCGCCGCCGTCTCCGTCATGAAGGACAGCGGCTTGCCCTCGTGCACCTCGACGCACAGCAGCCGGGGCGCCTGCGGGTCGGGCATGGTCAGGCCGAGGGCGGCCGAGGAGTAGATGAGCGTACGGTCGAGGTCACTGGCTATGAGGACGGTTCCGTGGCTGGGGCTGGTCACTGGGCGGCCACTGCCTTTCCGTCGGCGCCGGTGGCGCCGCGCGTGAAGCGGGGGTGGATGAGTCCTACACAGGTGTACGGGAGGCCGTCGACCTCCTCGACCGGCACGCCGCGCTGTCCGGCGAGCAGGCGTACGTGGTCCAGGTCGGAGCCGGCGCCGCGCTGGGCGAGGATCTTCCACGGTACGCGGCGCAGCAGCACGCGGGTGGTCTCGCCGACGCCCGGCTTGACCAGGTTCACGTCGTGGATGCCGTACTCCTCGCTGATCCGCTCGACGGCCGCCCAGCCCACCCAGGTCGGGGTGCGGTCGGCGGCGAGGAGCTCCTTGACCTCGGCGTCGACGGCGTCGGCGACCTCGTCGAAGCGGGCGGCCACGGCGTCCACGAAGGCACCCGAGACGTCGGCTCCGGCCAGCTCGCGGTAGAACTTCGCGCCGTGGAAGTCGTCCGGGCCGACCAGGTCGGACCGCAGGACCGTGCGCGAGACCAGGCCGGAGACGGTGGAGTTCAGGCAGGCGGAGGGGATCAGGAAGTCCTCGCGGGTGCCGTACGTCTCCACGCAGGCGCCGGGGTCGGCCAGGACGACGACCTCCGGGTTGAAGTCCGGGAAGGCGGCCAGGGCCTCGCGCAGTTCGCGGGTGATGGCGCCCTTGCCGGTCCAGCCGTCCACGAACACCACGTCGGCCGGGTCGTGGTGGGCGGCGAGCCAGCGCAGGGCGTTGGCGTCGATACCGCGGCCGCGGACGATGGAGACGGCGTAGTGCGGCAGGTCCAGGCCGTGCCGGGCGGCGGCCCAGCGGCGCATCAGCACGCCGACGGGGGTTCCGGCGCGGGCGAGGGAGACCAGCACCGGGGAGGGGGACCGCTCGGCGAGGACGGTCTCGGTGACGGTGCCGACGGCGCGGGCGACGCGGGCCGCGGAGGCGGTCAGGGCGTCCTGGTAGAGCTCCTGGTAGCGCGCGGAGGGCTGGTACTCGACGGGCAGGGACTCGGCGTAGTGCGCGCCGCCGACCTGGATGGCCTCCTCGCGCTCCTCGGTCGGGGCCTCCAGCTCGACGGCGGAGAGGTCCTGGAGCAGCCAGCCGACGTCCTCGGGGGCGTAGGAGGAGAAAGCGGGCCCCCGCAGGGGCTCCGGCAGGCGCGGCTCGGACATGGTCGGCTCCTGCCGGTGGGGGGTTTCGGGCATACGGGGCGCGTCCACGGCGAGCCGGCCGGCGACGGCCGCGACGGGCCGATCGGGCACGGTACCGGCGGGGTCGCCGGAAGCGGGCGCGAGGGGGGCGCCGGAGGCGGGCGCCACGGGGA
>NZ_JZWV01000839.1 GCF_000966975.1 Streptomyces katrae
GGGAAGCGCCGCCCGCCCCCCGGCCGACCGCCTCGGCGGAGCCCTCCCCGGCGGCCGGCTTCCCCACCCTCGACGCCGCCACGGCAGCGAGGCTCGACAAGGTCGTCCAGGACGTACTGAAGAAGACCGGTGTCCCGGGCGTCATCGTCGGGGTCTCCGCGCCCGGCAAGGGTGAATACACGCGAGCCTTCGGCATCGCCGACAAGACGACGAAACAGCCGATGGCGGCGGACCTCTACTCGCGGATCGGCAGCGAGACCAAGACGTTCACGGTGACGGCCGTGCTCCAGCTCGCCCAGCAGGGCAAGGTGGGCCTGGACGACCCCATCGGCAAGTACGTCGAGGGCGTCCCCAACGGCGACAAGGTCACCCTGAGGGAACTCGCGGGCATGCGCAGCGGACTGCTCAGCTACACGGCGACGCAGACCTTCTACAAGGCGTTCACCAGCGACCCGACGCGGCACTTCGCCCCCCGGGAACTGCTCGGCTACGCCTTCAAGGCGCCCAAGCCCGTGATCTTCGCACCGAACGCGCAGTTCAACTACTCCAACACCAACCTGATCCTGCTCGGCCTGGTGGTCGAGAAGCAGTCCGGGCAGCCCCTGTCCGCCTACATCCGCGACCACATCCTGCGCCCCGCCGGAATGAACCGCACCAGCTTCCCCGACGACGCCTCGTTCCCCACCCCGCACGCCCACGGCTACACCCGGCAGACGGCGTCGGGCAGGACCGAGGACGCCACCGATTGGAACCCCTCCTGGGGCTGGGCCGCCGGCGCGATGGTCTCCGACCTGCACGACCTGCGGATCTGGGCGAAGACCGTGGCCACCGGCGTCTTCCCCGACGGCACGCGGATGGTCGGCCCCGACCTGCAGAAGCAGCGCCTCGAGACCCCGCCCACCAGCATCCCCGGCGCGGGCTACGGCCTGGGCATCTTCGACATCTACCTGCCCGAGCAGCAGGCGACCCTGGTGGTCCTGCTCAACACCGACATCCCGTACGGGCCTCAGCAGGAGGAACCGAGCACGGTCTTCGGCCAGGCGCTGACCCGCGTCCTGACCCCCGACCACGTCTACGACCTCCCGGCGGCCGCCCAGAAGGACATGACCCCCTCGCCCACGCACTGACCCTCGCTCCCCGGAGCCGCCTGTGCCCCCGTCGCCGGGGCGGACCCCAGGTTTGAACCGCGGCGCAGCGAGCACGGGCGGGGGAGGGGCGCGCGGAGGCGGCCGCGCGCCGCGGTGGGGGAGGGAGGATCATGGCCGGACGGGACGGTGAGACGCGGGTCACGGTGTGGGTGGCCCTCGCGGCGAACCTCGTGATCTGCGCGGCCAAAGCCGTGGGAGGGGTGGTCGCCGGCTCACCGGCCCTGCTCTCGGAGGCCGCCCATTCGGTGGCCGACAGCCTCAACGAGGTGTTCCTCCTGGCCTCGGTGCGCCGCAGCAGGCGCCCGGCCGACGAGCGGCACCCCTTCGGCTACGGCAAGGAGCGGTTCTTCTGGTCACTGCTCGCCGCGGTCGGGATCTTCGTCACGGGCGGGTGCTTCTCGGTGTTCCAGGGGGTGGAGGCCCTCCGCGGCGGCGGGGAAACGCACGAGGGGTACGCGATCGGTCTGGCCGTCCTGTTCGTCGCCCTCCTCGCCGAGGCCGGCTCACTGCTGCGCGCCGTCCTCCAGGTACGGCGGGCCGCACGCGCCGCGGGCCACGGGGTGGCCGAGGAGGTGCGGGAGGGCCGCGACCCGGCCCTGCGGACCGTGCTCGCCGAGGACGGCACGGCCTGCCTGGGGGTGCTCCTGGCGATGGCGGGGATGGCCCTCCACCTGGCGACCGGACAGGTGGCGTACGAGGCGTGCGCCTCCATCCTCATCGGCGTCCTGCTCGTCTACGTGGCGTACGTGCTCGGCAAGGGCGCCCGTACCCACCTGATCGGCGAGGCCGCCGACCCGCGCCTGCGGGACGAGGTCCACGCCTACCTCGACGGCCAGCCCGAGATCGACTCCGTGACGGCCCTGCTGACCATGCGCCTGGGTCCCGACGCGGTGCTCCTCGCCGCCGGCATCGACCTGACGGCCGGGTACGACAGCGAGACCGTCGAGGACGCGATGGTCCGCGTCCGCACCGAGCTGAAGCGGCGCTGGCCCGAGCTGGACCAGGTCTTCCTCGACGTCACGGATGCCGCGGCCGCCCGAAACGTAAAGAGTTCCCCAAAGCGGCCTTCCGGCGCGTGGTAGGCACCTCGCCCCCGTACGCCTGTCCTGCGGAAACGCAAAGCCGGACGTGTGAAGGAGCGGCGTGCGGGTGGGGCCCCGGAAGAACTCCAAAACTCCGCATAACAGGACACTCGACCCCCGTTGGCGCGCGTGACAGAAGTCATTCCACGAAGATCGTCCTTGCCCGGCGCGAGCGAATTTGCACATAGTTGCCACTGCTATCGCTCCCTGCCGGTCCGTTCGGCACCCCCCGCACCACGGCCAGGGACCACGCCGAACCCCCCAGTGGAAGGGACCCGCGCCGATGAAGACCGCGCCCCAGCGGCTGCGCGCCGGCCTGGCCGCCGGAGCCGCCGCGGTCGTCCTGCTGTGGGCCGCCCAGGTGCGGCCGTCCGCCCGTCCCGACGACCTCATCGGCGCGGGCGCGCACCTCACCGGACTCCTCGCCGGCTACGGCATCCTGGTCATGCTCTTCCTGATGGCACGCGTCCCGGCGGTCGAACACGGCGTCGGCGCCGACCGCCTCGCCCGCTGGCACGCCTTCGGCGGCCGCTGGGCGCTGCTCCTCTGCGCCGCCCACGGCCTGCTCGCCCTCGTCGTGTACGCCCTGCGCGGCGGAACCGACCTGGTGACGGCCACCAGGGACCTGCTCGGATACCCGGCCCTGGCCGCCGCCTACGCCGGAGCCGCCCTGCTCGCCTGCGCGGGCCTGGCTTCCGCCGGGGCCGTCCGCCGCCGGATCCCGCACGAGACGTGGCGCGGCATCCACCTGCTCACCTACATCGCCGCCGCCCTCGGCTTCGTCCACCAGCTGGCCGGCCCCGACGTCGCCGTCACCTCCGTGACCACCTGGTTCTGGGCCCTGCTGCACACCGTCGTCGCCGTCCTGCTCGTCTGGTACCGGGGCGTCGTCCCGGTACGCCAGGCCCTGCGGCACGGGCTGCGCGTCGCCGCCGTCGAACGCGAGGGCCCGGACGTGGTCTCCGTGACCATCCGGGGCGGCCGGCTCCGCGAACTCCGTGCCGAGCCGGGCCAGTTCTTCCGCTGGCGGTTCCTGCGGCGCGGCCTGTGGCACACCGCCCTGCCGTTCTCCCTCTCCGCCCCCGTCCACGACGACCGCCTGCGGATCACGGTGAAGGCGCTCGGCGCGCATTCGCGGCGGGTACGCAGGCTGCGCCCCGGTACCCGGGTGCTGGCGACCGGCCCGTTCGGCGCGCTCACCCGGCGGCGGCGCACCCGCACCAAGGTCCTGCTGATCGCCGGCGGCATCGGGATCACCCCGATGCGGGCCCTGTTCGAGGCGCTCCCCGCCGGCCCCGGCGACCTCACGCTGCTCTACCGGGCCGGTGACGCCGGCCAGCTGGTCCTGCGCGACGAGCTGGAGGCCATAGCCGCCGAGCGCCAGGCCGCCCTGCACTACCTCGTGGGACGCTCCGACGAGGCGTACGACCCGCTCGCCCCGCAGGCACTGCGCTCGCTCGTGCCCGGGCTGGCCGACCACGACGTGTACCTGTGCGGGCCGCCCGGCATGACGGACGCCACGACGGCGGCACTGGTCCGGGCGGGCGTGCCCTCCGGGCGGATCCACTCCGAGTGCTTCACCTACTGAGGACCAGGACCCGGCGATGAACCAGCCCACGAACCAGCCCACGAACCGGCCGCCGGCTGCGCTGCCGACCCCGCGGCGCGCCCGGCACCGGGGGCCCTCACGTCCGCGCCGGCTCGCCGTCGGCCTCGCCCTGGTCAGCGCGCTGGCCGCGACGGGCATCACGATGACGGTCGAACCGGCCGCACCGGCCCCGAGCGCCCCGGCCCCGAGCGCCCCACCGCACGGGGGCTTCCCCGGAGGGGACAGCGGCGTGACAATTGAACGGTGAACCGGTTGGGAGGGCTGGACCGGCTGGACGGATTGGCGCCGTCACGGGCCCGCGAGCGCCTGGGCGACGCCCTCTTCCGGCATGTCGCCGGTCCGTCGGGCGCGGAGAACCGGGCGAGGATCCACGACACTCCGGGCCCCAGGTGGTTCGCGCCCGAGGAGCCGATCTGCCGCGTCCACGGCGACGCCTCGATGTTCGTCGGCGGGCTGAGCGCGCTGCTCCTGCAGTCCCTGCACCCGCGCGCGATGGCCGCGGTGGAGGCCCACTCCGGGTACCGGGGAGATCCCTGGGGCCGTCTCCAGCGCACCAGCACCTTCCTGGCCTTCACCACGTACGGGACCGCTGAGGACGCGCAGCGCGCGGTGGACGGCGTACGGGCGGTGCACGCCCGCATCCGGGGACGGAGCCCCGACGGCGAGCCGTACCGCGCCGACGACCCCCACCTGCTCGAGTGGGTGCACGTCGCCGAGGTCGACAGCTTCCTGCGGGCCCACCAGCGCTACGGCGCCCGGCGCCTGGACGCGGCCGAATGCGACGCCTACGTCGCCTCGGCCGCCCGGGTAGGCCGGGCCCTGGGGGTGCCGCGACCGCCCCGTACGGCGCGGGAACTGGCGGAGCGGATCGAAGCCTTCCGGCCGGAACTGCGAGGAACGCGGGAGGCCCGTGCCGCCGCCCGCTTCATCCTGCTCCGGCCCCCGCTGCCCTGGCCGGCGCGGCCCCCGTACGCCATGCTCGCGGCGGCCGCGGTGGCCCTGCTGCCGCCCTGGGCCCGACACCCCCTGGGTCTGCCGCTGCTGCCGCGGACCGAACGCTGGTGCGCCGCCCCCGCGGGGGCGGCGGTGACCAGCACCATCCGCTGGGCGATGCACCGGCCGCCCGCGGCCGACGGCGCCTGACACCCGTCGAGCCTCCCAGGGTTGAGCGGCCCGCAGGAGGGCAGGGGCGAAGACCGAGGTGATCCGCCGACCCGAGGAAGGACCGCCGATGAACCTGCACCGCGAGGCCCGGGCCTACGCGGGTGACGCCGACCGGCCGCTCGCCGCCTATACCGGCCTCATGGGCCTCTACGCCGGCACGGTGCTCGGCATCGCCGCTGCCGCGCGGGCCCTCCGCCGCCCCCTGCCGCAACCGGGCCCCTGGGACGTCGTCCTCAACGCCGTGGCCACCCATCAGCTGGGCCGCCTCATCACCAGGGACCCCGTCACCAGCCCCTTGCGCGCGCCGTTCACCCGCTTCGAAGGCACCTCCGGGCCCGCCGAACTGAAGGAGGAGGTACGGGGCACCGGCGCCCGCAAGGCGATCGGCGAACTGCTCACCTGCCCCTTCTGCACCGGTCTGTGGGTCGCCACCGGCATCACGGCCGGAACCCTGCTGGCCCCGCGCCCCACCCGCCTGGCGACCGCCACCCTGGCCGCCCTCGCCGCAGCCGACTTCCTCCAACTCGCCCGGGCGGCGGCACAGCGGGGTGCCGGCGAAGCCTCCTGATCACCAGTTCACCAGGACGGGCGCAACGGCCGCCCGCCGGGTTCACAAGGCGGTGCTGCGCGTGGTGATCAGGTCGATCAGGGCCGGCATGCCGCCGCCCGACATGGCCGCCCGCTGCCGCTCGGCGCCCGTCCCTTCGCGGAACAGCCGGTCCACCAGGGAGCTCACCGCTCTCGCGTCGCCGCCGTCGGCAAGGGCGTCGGCGATGTGTTCCATCAGCATGCCGACCACCTCCTGCGCGCCGCGGCTCCGGCCCCGGGGGTCGACGAGGGGCCCCTTCAGTCCGTGCCGAGCCGCCTGCCAGGTCGCCGCCTGCAGCAGCTCCTGGGTCCCTGCCGCGGCGGGGACCGCGTGCCGTGTCTCCGCGAGGGCGGTGGCGACGAGGGCTCGCGCGATTCCGGCGAGCATGACCGCGTCGTCGGCCCTCAGTTGCAGGTCCGGGCAGCGGATCTCGACGGTGGGGTACTTCTCGGACAGCCTGGCCTGCCAGTAGATCTGTCCCCGGTCGGCGATCACCCCGGATTCCAGCAGCCGCGTGACCCTGCTTTCGTAATCCGCGACCCCGTCGAAGAACGGTGGAGGCCCGGTGACGGGCCACCGTCCGAACACCAGGGTGCGCCAACTCGCGAACCCGGTGTCGCGGCCCTCCCACAGGGGCGAGTTCGCCGCCATGGCCACGAGGACGGGCAGCCAGTCCCGGATCCGGTTGAGGACCTCGACGCCCGCTGCGCGGTCCGGGACGCCGACGTGGACGTGCATGCCGTTGATGAGCTGCTCGTCGACCAGCCGGGGAGCGTATGCCTGCAGCCCGAGGTAACGCTTCGTCGGGGTCACCGGCACAGGCACGGAGTCCCGTACGGGAGCGGCCCCGCACAGTGCCAGCCGGCACCCGCTCGACTCGGCGCCCAGGGCCATGGCGTGCCGCAGCCGCAACAGGTGGCCGCCGACCTCCGCGAGGGCCCGGCACACCGGTGTGGCCACCTCGACCTGGGCTTGCAGCAGCTCGGTCTGCACCTCCGCCGCGCTGGTGATCGCTTCCAGCGCGGCGGCCCCGCGCACCTGCTCGACCCGTGGTGCGGGCATCGCGCTGTCCGCGGCCAGGAGGAGGTACTCCTCCTCCACACCCAGCGTCGGCAGCGGTCCCAAGCCGGTCACGCTGAGCTCCTTCCCCTCCGGCGCCGTCCCGATGCGGCCGGTGGACTCTTCTGTCCGCTCGGCGGATAGGAAACCCGTAAATGTCATCCGCATGGTCGGGCGGCGCGAGGGCAGGAGCGGCCTCGGAGGTTGATAATCATGGTTCCCCCCAAGGGCGGCAGCGGCCGGTGGTACCGCTGGTAGCCGTACGCCGCAGCGCACGGCGGTGGCCCGCACCCTCGGGTCACGCCGATGCTTCTGGGTAGGAGCGGAGACAGCCGGGGCGGCCGTCGTGACGCAGCAGGGAACCTGCTCGCCTCCAACGATCGACGCCCGCCCCGGTCCGTCACCGCGCGCCGTGTCAGGGCGGGGGTGCACCGGTGCGGCCGCTGAGGGCTGCGTTCGTCCTGGCCCGGGGACCGCCGGCTGTCCCGGGCGTCGTGTACGGCGCGATCAGCCGCGACCGGCTTCGTCCGCCACGCGCTCCAGGCGGAGCCGATGGTCCTCCCACCGCGAGCGATCACCCGGCGGCATGTTGGCGTTGCCTTCCCGAAGGCCGACGGCTCCGTCGATGAGCTCCCGGACGATGTCGGCGTGACCGGCGTGCCGGTGGGTTTCGGCGATCATGTGCACCAGTATCTGATGCAAAGTCACCTCGCTTCGTTCCTGCGGCCACCACGGCACATGGCCGATCGCGTCGAGCGCCAGCGCGGAGACGGTGGCGTCCGAGTGCTCCCACGCCCGCCGGTACAGCCCGACGATCCGTTCGCGCGACTCGTCGGCGGCGGCCCACATGTCCGCGTCGGCTTCCGCGTCGTCCGCCAGCCAGGGCAACGCCTCGCCGGACGGCCGCCCGAACGTGTCCCCGAAGTAGCCCAGCTCCACACTGGCGACGTGTTTGACCAGCCCCAGCAGATTCGTGCCGGTCGGTGTGAGCGGGCGACGGACGTCGTACTCCGAGAGCCCGTCCAGCTTCCACAGCAGGGCGTCGCGCGCGGCTTGCAGGTATCGGAGGAGGTCCGCCTTCGGCTTCGATTCGATCATGCCGGGAAGTTTCCCACCCGGGACTGACATCCGGCCGTTCGTCACAGGCTGGCGGGTGGGCTAGGTTCCTGATCGTGACTCACGATCGCGGACGACTGCTGGCCGACCGGTACCGGCTGGCCGAACTGCTCGGCCAAGGCGGCATGGGAACCGTCTGGCGAGCCCACGACGAACACCTCGGCCGAGAGGTCGCCCTCAAGGAGCTCCGGTTCCCCGACGGCCTCGTCACCTCCCGGCGCGAGGCATGGATAGGCCGCCTCGACCGTGAAGCGCGGGCGGCCGCCAGGCTGAAGCACCCAGGGGTGATCACCGTCCACGACCGGATAGCCGACGAGGACGGCCGCCCGTGGATCGTGATGGAACTCGTCCGCGGCCGCTCCCTTGACGACCTGATCGAGGAGGACGGTCCGCTTCCCCCGGCCCGGGTGGCCAGGATCGGCCGGGAGATCCTGGACGCGCTGCGCGCCGTGCACGCCACCGGCGTGACCCACCGGGACATCAAACCCGCCAACGTGCTGCTCGAAGGCGACCGGGTGGTGCTGACCGACTTCGGGATCGCCGTCGTGGAGGGAGAGCCCGGTCTCACCCGGTCGGGAGCCCTCATGGGCACCCCGTCCTACATGTCGCCCGAGCAGGTGCGCGGCCTGCCGGCGACCGCCGAATCCGACCTGTGGTCCTTGGGCGCGACGCTGTTCACCGCGGTGGAGGGACACCCTCCGTTCGGCGGCTCCGGTTCCTGGGCCGTCTTCGTCGCCATCGCCACCGAGGAACCCGCCCCCGCCGTCCGCGCCGGAGACCTCGCCCCCGTGCTGACGGGGCTCTTGCGCAAGGACCCGGCCCAACGCCTCACCGCCGAGGAGGCGTACGACCTGCTCGCCGGACCGACGGGCGGACCGCGGCCCTCCCGGCGGGAGCCCACCCCGACCTCCGCATCCACGATGCGGCTGGGTACGGCCCCCGGAGCGGAACCACCGCGCCCGTCGGCCCGGGCCCGTGGTTCCCTCCTGGCGGGGGCCGTGGTGGCCGTGCTGATCGCGGTGCCCTGGTGGTTACCGGATTCCCGGTCCACCGCCGACGACGACGGCCGTACCAGCGCGGCCGGCTCCGCGACGCCCGCCCAGCACTCCCCGCCCCCGTCGCCCTCCCCTGGCACACCCTCCGCGAACAGCTCCCCGGGGACCCCGACGCCCAAGCCGACGCCCACGCCGAAGCCCTCGCACGCTCCTCTCGACCGTCAAGCCGTGGAGCGCGTCTTCGCGCTCTACATGAACGGCCTGGCCGACCACGACATGACCTCACTGCGCCGGGGCACCTGCCCCCGGCTGCGTTCCGGTCTGCTCGGTTTCCTCCTCAACGGCTACTTCGTGGACCGGTGGGAACTCCAGCCCTACGAGATCCCCGCCGGCATGGACCAGCTCAGCGTGGAAGCGAAGATCACCCGACGGGACCCCGACACCGGGCAACTCGCCGGCGATGTCCTCAACCAGTGGATCATCGAACGGGACGCGGACCAGCAGTACTACGTATGCGGCTGGCTCAACCAGGAGTGACCGACGCTCGACCACGTGGTCCAGGCGCTCGCAGTGGGCCCGGGCCCGGGAGTTGTCCCCCGGCTTCCGCCCGCCGTGTCCGTGATTTTTGTCAGGAGTT
>NZ_JZWV01000840.1 GCF_000966975.1 Streptomyces katrae
GGAGTTCCCAGCGCGCCACGCTGCCGGTGCCGCGCGGGGCCGCCGCAGCAGCGCGGAATGGACCATCGAGCCCGCAGCGGCACCGACTGCGTACCAGGCCAGGTCGGGCGCGTTGAAGGTGGAGCCGAGCACAAGGCGGGCGAGGGTGCTGTGCCGGGAAAGCGCGGCGGGTACCGGACCGATTTGGAGGAACTCGACCGCCCAGCTGGTGGCGAGGGCGATCGCGGCGGCCCGTGCGGGCGACAGCCGAGGGGCGGCCGCGACGACGAGCGTCAGGAGAAGGACGGTGTAGAGCGCGTCGCCGCCGTACTTGGCCATGTCCCCCGCCGCCACCGCCCTGAGCCCCAGCCCCGCGCCGACGGTCAGTACGGCGGCCGCCACCGCCGCGGCGCGGGTGCGGGCCGGCCGGGCGGGCGCGCGGTCCGGTGCGGCGGGGTCCGGGATCTCGCGGTCGGGGTCCGTGGGTGTGGAAGCCATCGGGTCATGGTGCCGGATGCGCGGGCCGGCCCCGTTCGGGTCCGGCAGACCCGAAGGAGATGGCCTGGGTGTATGGCCCAGTGAGGTTGGGGAAGCGGCTACCTGGCGCCGGGAACAGGCCGGCGGCGGTGCGGCCGGGGAGCCGGTCTCGGGACCGAGTGTTCAGACGGCTCCAGGCGTGGGTTCGTGCCCGCGACGCTGCTACCACCTGCACTCTGGAAGGCCGGGATGAGCGAAGGGCATCGGTCCCCGGGGCTCGGACGGACTGACGACCAGGGTGGCGGCCCCGGTGCTGCGCGGCCGGCGGCACGGCGGAGTACCTGCCCAGGCCTGGCGGCCTCATGCCCGACGCCCCTTGAGCGCCGCGGCCGACTACCCTCGCCCCCGGTGACACCCTTGCTCGAAACCGACGGGCGCACCGGGGCCCGGCCATGACCGGTCCGCCACCCGCCCCTGACCGCGCCCGCCGCACGGGCAGGTCCGGGCCACCGCATGCGGACGGGTTGTCAGGGCATGTGCGCAGCGTGATGACCAAGCTCAAGACGATGACGTTCGCGCTGCCCGGCGCCCTGGCGGTGGCCGGTGCCGCGGCGGCGGTGACCCTGTCCGCCTGGTGGTGGGCCCTGGCCGTGCCGATGGTCCTCCTGCTGGCCGTGGCGGTGCGCGATGCCAGTGGCGGTGCGCGATGCCACACAGCGCGGCCACTCCCTGCTGCGCAACTACCCGCTGCTCGGGCACTTCCGGTTCGCGCTGGAGGCCGTGCGGCCGGAGGTCCAGCAGTACTTCGTCGAGCGGAACTTCGACGGCCGCCCCTTCGACCGCGACACCCGCACGATCGTCTACGAACGCGCCAAGGGCACCGACGCCGAGGAGCCGTTCGGCACCGAACGCGACCTCTACGAGCCGGGCAGGGTCTACCTCACCCCCTCGATGGCACCCCGGCCCCTCGCCGAGGAGCCGCCCCGGGTCAGGATCGGCGGCCCGCACTGCGGCCGCCCGTACGAGATGGCCCTGCTCAACGTCTCCGCGATGAGCTTCGGCTCGCTGTCCGCGCAGGCCGTCACGGCCCTGAACACCGGCGCGCGCCGCGGCGGGTTCGCCCACGACACCGGCGAGGGCGGACTGTCGGAGTACCACCTGCGTCCCGGCGGCGACCTGGTGTGGGAGATAGGCACCGGGTACTTCGGCTGCCGTACCGAGGACGGCCGCTTCGACGAACGGCAGTTCGCGGAGAAGGCCGCCCACGACCAGGTGAAGTGCCTGTCGCTGAAGCTGAGCCAGGGCGCCAAGCCGGGCATCGGCGGGGTGCTGCCCGGGTCGAAGGTCAACGCCGAGATCGCGGCGGTCCGCGGGGTGCCCGAGGGGGTGACCGTCGTCTCACCGCCCTACCACACCGCGTTCTCCACACCGCGCGGCCTGGTCCGCTTCCTGGCGCGGATGCGGGAGCTGGCGGACGGCAAACCGGTCGGCTTCAAGCTGTGCGTGGGCTCGCGCCGCGAGTTCCTCGCGGTGTGCAAGGCCATGCTGGACGAGGGCACCACCCCCGACTTCGTCGTCGTCGACGGGGCCGAGGGCGGGACGGGAGCGGCGCCCCTGGAGTTCGCCGACCGGGTCGGGCTGCCGCTCACCGACGGCCTGGTCACCGTGCACAACGCCCTGGTCGGGACGGGCCTGCGCGACCGGATCAGGATCGGCGCCAGCGGCAAGGTCGCCACCGGCGCCGACCTGGTCGAACGCCTCGCGCAGGGCGCCGACTACGCCAACGCCGCCCGGTCGATGATGTTCGCCCTGGGGTGCATCCAGGCCCAGCGGTGCCACACCAACACCTGTCCCGTCGGAGTCGCCACCCAGGACCCCCGCCGGGTGGCGGCCCTCGACGTCGCGGACAAGGCGGCCCGGGTCCACCGCTACCAGGAGGCCACCGTCAAGAGCGCCCTGCAGATCATGGCGGCGATGGGCGTCGACGAACCCGGGCAGCTGCACCCCGGGCTGCTGCTGCACCGCGTCGACACGCACACCGTCCGCTCCGGCGCGGAACTCCACGAGTGGCTCGCACCGGGCGAGCTGCTCGGCGGGGCACCCCGCTCCTGGGCCGCGGACTGGGCCGCCGCCGACCCGGACCGCTTCACCGGCCGGCCGGGGGCGACATGCTGAACCAGCGCACCAACGCGCCTGGAGGCCCCGCCGACAGTAGCGTCACCCCCATGCGCACATGGACGGGCAAACCGTATCCCCTGGGAGCGACGTACGACGGCTCCGGAACCAACTTCGCACTCTTCTCCGAGGTTGCGGACGCCGTCGACCTGGTGCTGCTCGACGACGCGGGACGCGAGACCCGGGTCCGGATGACCGAGATCGACCGGTCGGCCTGGCACATCCACCTCCCGGACGTGGGGCCCGGTCAGCGGTACGGCTACCGCGTCAGCGGCCCCTTCGACCCGGCCGCCGGCCACCGCTGCAATCCGGCCAAGCTGCTGCTCGACCCGTACGCCACGGCCATCGACGGGCAGCTCGACCACCACGAGTCGCTCTTCGGCCACCGCTTCGCCGACGGTGCGGAGCCCAACACCCTCGACAGCGCGGGCCACACCATGCTGTCGGTGGTCACCGACCGCCGCTTCGACTGGGGCGACGACAGGCCGCCGGGGTACGCGTACGGCGAGAGCGTCATCTACGAGGGGCACGTCCGCGGCCTCACCCGCACCCACCCCGGACTGCCGGAGGAGCTGCGCGGCACCTACGCGGGCATCGCCCACCATCCTGGAGCACCTGACCGGTCTCGGCGTGACCGCACTGGAGCTGATGCCCGTCCACCAGTTCGTACAGGACGGCCACCTGGCCGAGAAGGGCCTCTCGAACTACTGGGGCTACAACACCATCGGCTTCTTCGCCCCGCACAACGCCTACGCGGCGACCGGAGGCCGCGGAGCGCAGGTCACCGAGTTCAAGGAGATGGTGAAGGCCCTGCACGCGGCGGGCATCGAGCTCATCCTCGACGTCGTCTACAACCACACCGCCGAGGGGAACGACAAGGGCCCGGTCCTGGCGTTCAAGGGCATCGACAACGCCGCCTACTACCGGCTCGCCGACGAGGACCGCTCGCGGTACTACGACACCACCGGCACCGGCAACAGCCTGCTGATGCGCCACCCCAACGTGCTCCAGCTGATCATGGACTCCCTGCGCTACTGGGTGCAGGAGATGCACGTCGACGGTTTCCGCTTCGACCTGGCCGCCACCCTTGCCCGCCAGTTCCACGAGGTCGACCGGCTGTCCGCCTTCTTCGACGTCATCCAGCAGGACCCGGTGATCAGCCGCGTCAAGCTCATCGCCGAACCGTGGGACCTGGGGGAGGGCGGCTACCAGGTCGGCAACTTCCCACCCCTGTGGTCGGAGTGGAACGGGCGCTACCGCGACGCCGTCCGGGACTACTGGCGTGGCGCGGAGGGCACGCTCGGCGAGTTCGCCTCCCGCATCACCGGCTCCGCCGACCTGTACGAGAACGACCGGCGCCGGCCCCTCGCCAGCGTCAACTTCGTCACCGCCCACGACGGGTTCACCCTGCGCGACCTGGTGTCCTACGACGGCAAGCACAACGAGGCGAACGGCGAGGACTGCCGGGACGGGGAGGACGACAACCGGTCCTGGAACTGCGGAGCGGAGGGCGAGACGGACGACCCGGCAGTTCTGGCGCTGCGGGCGCGCCAGCAGCGCAACCTGCTCACCACGCTGATCCTCTCGCAGGGCATCCCCATGATCAGCCACGGTGACGAGCTGGGCCGCACCCAGGGCGGCAACAACAACGCGTACTGCCAGGACAACCCGACCAGCTGGATCGACTGGGACCTCGACGAGGAGGCCCGCGCCCTCCTGGACTTCACCTCCGGCCTCATCCGGCTCCGCCGCGACCACCCCGTCCTGCGCCGCCGGCGCTTCTTCTCGGGGCGCCCGGTGGGCCACGCCGACCGGCCGCCGGCGGACGTCGAGTGGCTGCGCCCCGATGCCGCGCCGATGCAGGAGGAGGACTGGAGCTGGCCGCAGGCCGGGGCGCTGACCATGTTCCTCAACGGACAGGCCATCACCGAACCCGACCCCTACGGCAACCGGGTCACCGACGACTCCTTCCTGCTGATGTTCAACAGCTCGGCCACGGCCGTCGACTTCCGCCTCCCCGACGACCGATTCGCCACCCGCTGGACCCTCCTGGTGGACACCGCCACCCCCGACACCCCGGACGAACGCGAACTCAAACCGGGCGCCACGCTCCGCCTGTGCCCGCACAGCACGATGGTCCTGCGCAGCGCGGAGTCCCCGCACCGCTGCGGCACGGCCCGGCAAGCGGCGGCCGGCTCTAACCGGCGGGCGGACATCGCACACGACAGGGCCCCCGGCACACGCCGCCGGGGGCCCAGTCGTGGACGGCTCAGGGCCCTGAGGCCTCGCCGGAGACCAGGCGGGAGCCGTCGAACTCCGCCCACACCACCTTGCCCTGCGCCTGCGTCTCGTGGCCCCAGCGGTCGCTCAGGCGGTCGACGATGTAGAGCCCGTGACCGCCCGGCACACCGCGCCGGGGGGAGGGGGAGGGGCGCGGGGGGGCCGGGGAGGCGTCGACCACCTCGATGCGCAGGACCTCCCCGAGGGTGAGGACGAGCTGGAGGCAGCCGCCGGCGTGCAGGTTCGCGTTGGTCAGGAGCTCCGAGACGACGAGCAGGGCGTCCTCCGAGCTCTCGGTCCCGTCCCAGCCCCGGTCGCGCAGCGCCCGCCGGGTGAAGTCGCGGCCCTTGGCGACCTGGCCCCGGGCGCCGTCCAGCGCCAGGAGTCGCCGCTGGCGCGTCGCCGGCGGCTGCCGTCGCGGTGGATGCCCGACCGGCGGTCCGCTGCTCTTCACTGTGCTCCACCCCCACCATTGCGTGGCTGTCTTCTCGTGGCGACCGCACGCGCCCCAGAAGTGCTCCGGGAGCCTTCCCGGGCCGCCCGTACGCGCCCGAGCCGGACGGGACCGTCCGGTGGTCCCCGTCGCGGTGCGCCTTCGAGCGTTGGGACAGCGTAATGGGCCCGGCCCTCAGCCGTCGTTCCCGTGCGGTCTCAGGAGGGGGGTCGCAGTTGCAGGGCTGTCGGCGCCATCCCCAACCCTATGTCAGCATGCCGGCCCGCAGCCGGCCGAGGATGCGGGAGAGCAGCCGGGAGACCTGCATCTGCGAGATGCCGAGTTCGGCTCCTATCTCCGCCTGGGTCTTCTCCTGTCCGAACCTCATGTGCAGGATCCGCCGGTCCCGCTCGCTGAGCTCCCGCAGCAGCGGGGCGAGCGTGTGGAACTCCTCGAACAGCTCCATGGCCGGGTCCGTGTCGCCGAGCCTGTCGGCGAGCGCCAGGGTGGGACGGCCCGCCCCCGCCGCCTCGTCCTCCTCGGAGGCGAGGTCCAGGGAGCCGCTGGTGTAGCCGTTGGCGGCGACCAGGCCGTCTATCACCTCCTCCTCCGACAGCCCGAGGTGCCGGGCGACCTCTTTAACCGTCGGAGCCCGGTTCAGCTCGTCGGTGAGGGTCTCCTGGGCCTTGGCGAGCTCGCTGCGCAACTCCTGGAGGCGGCGCGGCACGTGGACGGCCCAGGTGGTGTCGCGGAAGTGCCGCTTGATCTCACCGGTGATGTAGGGCAGCGCGAGCGTGCTGAACTCCACCCCGCGATCGGGGTCGTAGCGGTCGATGGCCTTGATCAGGCCGACGGTGCCGACCTGGACGATGTCGTCCATGTCGGTCCCGCCCCCGGAGGCCCGGGCCCGGAAGCGCCGGGCGGCGTACTGCACGAGGGAGAGGTTCATCTCGATGAGGGTGTTGCGCACGTACTGGTAGGCACGCGTCCCCTCCTCCAGGGTGCGCAGCCTCGCGAGGAACACCCGCGACAACTCCCGGGCGTCCGTGGGCGACAGCTCGCGCGCCAGCTCCACGTGGGGGAGGGCTCCCACCGACGGCGCTGCCTCTCCGGCCGGGGTGTCGGCCGGGATCGGGTGGTCCGTCGCACGATCGGGGCTGACGACTGAGGCCGAACGGGGCGTCATGGCCGTTCCCTCCTTCTGGTTGTTGGCTGCCGAGCGCGCTCATGCCCAGGGATCCGGCCCGCACACATACGAGGTCCCGCCGTTGCCTCGCCGTACCCCTCGCGGGCCGCCCCCGGGGCGACGTCAACGACGCCCTGCCGCTGGAGGCCCACCCGATGGCCGGGGCGGCAGCGGCCTCTTCGACACCGACGACGACACCTGCGTCATCGGCGCCCAGGCCCACCGACCGGGCCGGCCCGCCACCCGGATACGGCGGGCAGGCCGTCGACGTGGAGGGCGGTGCCGCCGGCCCACGGATGGTGCCGTGATCCCGGGGCAAGAGCGGTCCGTGGCACCTGACACTCTCCCCGCGTACCGGCGCGGCCCCGCACACCTCACCCTGGCGCGACGGACCGCCGCGGCCCTGCGCCGCACCGCGGTACGGCTCTGGGACGACAACGTCGCCGACCAGGCGGCGGCGCTCACCTACTACGCGGTCCTCGCCCTGGTCCCCGCGCTCCTCGTGTGTGTCTCCCTTGTCGGGCTCGCCGGGGGAGGCACGCGCGAGCGCCTGATCCTCGACCTCACCTCGTACGCCCCTCCCCAGTCGGCCCAGGTGCTCCGGGAGGCACTGGACGGCCTCACCTCGGGCCCGTCCTCCCTCTGGCTCCTGCTCGGCAGCGCGGCCCTGAGCGCCCTGTGGTCGGCCTCCAGCTACCTGGCCGTCTTCCGCCGCGCCCTGCACGCCATGCACCGGCTGCCCGACACCCGCCCGCCCCTGCGCTCGGCCCACATCCTGGCCCTGACCGCCGCGGCGCTGCTCGCCCTGCTGGTGACGGGCACCGCCAGCCTCGTCGCCACCGGCCCCGTGGTCCGCCGCCTCGCC
>NZ_JZWV01000841.1 GCF_000966975.1 Streptomyces katrae
GCCGGTCACACCGGCAGCGACACGCTGGCCCTCCTGCGGTGGCCGGTGCTGCTCCTGATCGTGACGGCCCTGATCCTCGTCCTCTACCGCACGGGCCCCCGCCCGGCCCGTGGAACGCGGCGCTGCCTGCCCGGCGGGGTCCTGGCGGCGCTGCTCTGGCTCGGCGCCTCGGGCCTGTTCACCCTCTACGCCGAGGCGGGCACCTACAACCGGCTGTACGGCTCACTGGCCGGGACCATCGCGTTCCT
>NZ_JZWV01000842.1 GCF_000966975.1 Streptomyces katrae
AGGCGGGCGGGCGGCCTCGGGTCAGGCTTCGGCCGACCGTGCGCGCGGGCTGCCGAGCCGGTGGGGTGCCAGGCCTCCGGTGAACCGGTAGCCGAGGCCGCCCAGGGCCACGAGGCAGGCGAGCACCACCCACAGGAGCGCGGCCTGCCGTTCGACGAGCGCGCCGACGAGCGCGGGCCCGGTCGTCGCGGACACCGTCCAGGTGAGGTTGAACAGGGAGAGGAAGCGGCCGCGTGCCCCGTGCGGGGCGAGGGTCGCGGAGAGGGCCACGACGGCCGGGGTGGCGGTCATCTGCCCGGTGGTGAACAGGATCACGGCGCCCAGGACGAGGGCGATGGAGACGGCTCCGCCGGTGAGCGGAAGGAGGGCGAGCAGGCCCACGGTGGCGAGCATCAGCACCGCCGCCCAGGAGATCACCCGGCTGCGGGCCACGGTGCCCAGCCGGGCGGTCAGGGTGGACTGGACGGCGACGATGAGCAGCGCGTTGACGGTGAGCGCGGTCGACGGCAGCCAGGCGGGCAGGTCCTGCACCTTGACGAGGTAGACGGGGAGGATGAGGGTCGGGATCAGCCAGGCGAAGGCGAGCGCGGTCTGGGAGGCGAGGACGCAGAGCAGGATCCGGTCGGCGAAGACGGCCCTCCAGCCGGACCGTGCCGGTGCCGGCTGTCCCTCGGGGACCTGCGCCCGCCCGGGTTCGGGTTCCGGTGCTGGTTCTGTTCCGGCCGCCGCCGTGTCCTCGGGTGCCGTGGGCTCCGCCGGCTTCGCCTGCCGTACGGGCTTCCAGAACAGCAGGGCGGTCAGCACGCTGGTGGAGGCGTTGAGGACGACGATCAGCATCGGGGCGCCGGACCAGTCACTGGCCAGCAGCAGCCCGCCGACGACCCCGCCCACGGCCACGCTGGCGTTCTTGCCCGCCGCCGTGAACGCGTACCACCGGTCGAGTTCGGCGCCCTCGGCGAGGTCGGCGACGAAGGCCGGCCAGGCGGCCCAGTACATGCGGTCCGCGCCCAGGACGACGAGCATGCTCGCCACGAGGGCGGGCAGCGAGTCGACGAGGAGGTAGCAGAGGTACCCGGTGGCGGCGAGCAGGTTGTTGGAGATCAGCGACACCCGGGGGCCCCACCGGTCGACGGCCATGCCCGCGATCGGGGTCAGGGGTATGGACAGCAGCGTCGCCACGCTGGTCCCCAGACCTACCTGAGCCACCGTCAGGTCGGTGGTCATCAGGAAGAACAGGAAGGACAGCGGGGTGAACATGCCCGCGCCGAAGGTGTCGAGTGCCGTGGCGGCCACGATCCTGCCCTGTCCCGACAGGTCGGGGACCCCCAGGGCGCGGCGCCACCGCGCGGGCGCGGCCGGTGCGTGCGGCGTCGGCCGGCTCACGCCGGTGCCACTTCCGTCAGGGCGATGCGGTGGCCGGCGTGCAGGACCTTGGCCTCGATGTAGCGCCGGTTGCCGGCGCCGAGGAACACGCCGGTGCTCACCGAGTCGTGCACCTCTATACCCGAGGCGGTCAACTGTGCTGCCTTGTCAGGGTTGTTGGTGAGGAGGCGGATGCCGTCGACGCCGAGCGCGCGGAGCATCTGCGCGGCGGCCCGGTAGTCGCGCTCGTCGTCCGCGAAGCTGAGGCGGCGGTTCGCCTCGAAGGTGTCGAGTCCCTGGTCCTGGAGCACGTACGCGTCCAGCTTGTTGTAGAGGCCGATGCCCCGCCCCTCCTGCCGGAGGTAGAGCAGGACGCCGCCGTCGGCCAGCCGGTCGGTGGCCTCCCGGAGCTGGGGCCCGCAGTCGCAGCGGCCCGAGCCGAACACGTCGCCGGTGAGGCACTCGGAGTGCAGGCGCACCAGGGGCACGGGGGCGAGCTCCTCGCCGAAGACGAGCGCGAGGTGTTCGCGGCCGTCCACCAGTCCGGAGAAGGTGACCATGCGGGCCGTCAGCGTACGTCCGCCCGCCTCGATGGGGACGGGGACCTCCGCGCGGATCTCGCAGCGGGGGACGTCGGATCCGGGGTTCTCGTCTACGGGAAAGGCCGTGGCCATCAGTATTCAACACCCTTCGTGCGGTTCGTGCCGTGTGGTTCCGTGGGGGTGTGCGGCGGCGACCGGGCCGCGTCCGGGCATGGGGACACTGCCGGGGGCCGGGTGAGGGGTCGGCGCGCGCGGTCGGCTCAGGTGGACAGGGCGAGTTGGGGGTCGCGCCAGATGTGGCGGGCCGCGGGCAGGCCGGCCAGCCGCTCCTGGGGGAGGGCGGGCAGCGGCCCGTGGGCGCGCCGGTCGTCCCGGCCGGCGGTGAAGGCCTCCTCGGCGAGGCCGGTGAGGCGTGCCAGCCGTTGTTCGATCCACAGCCGGCGGTCGGGGTCGCCGGCCGAGCCGCCGAGGATCCAGCTGCGCAGGGCGACGCGGACCAGGGCGGGGGACGGCGGGTGCCCGGTCGGCGGGGTGTGCAGGCCCATCAGGTAGCCGCCGTGCCAGATCTCCTCGCACAGCCACATCAGTTCGGCCGGTACGCGCAGTCCCGACAGGGAGGCACGGGCCCGCGTCCAGCGCTCCTGCGCGCGCCCGGCGGCGGGGGTGCCGCGCAGGTACGCCTGGCGGGAGAGGAACAGCGGCTCGCCGTCGGCGCCGTCCGGGGTGGTGAGGACCACGTGGGCGTGGCCGTGCGGGCGGTGGACGAGCACCGGCGGGGTCTGCGGCAGGGTGCCGGCGGCGCCCGGACGCCCTGGCGGCGCGTCGGGGACGTCGTCGGCGAAGCAGGCCGAATGCCGGGGCCCGTAGCGGTCGTTGCCGATGATGCTGGCCGATCCGACGTGCTCCACCAGATGCGGGACGGAGATCAGGACGCTGCGGCGGCGCGCGGCCAGCTCACGGGCCACCACCACGTCGTCGGGTTCCGGCGCGGCGTCCTCGCCGGACACGGCCGACAGCAGGGCCTCCACGTCGTGCCGGGGCAGGAGCAGCGCCAGGGTGGGGACCCACTCCCCCGGTACGGCGGGCACCCAGGAGGCGCCCTGGAGGGCGGCGGCCCGGGTCGCGGCGCCGTTCCACGAGTTCCAGTTGGCGTAGAAGGCGAGCGGTGTGTCGGGATGCTCCAGCGCGGCCGCCTCGACGCGCCGGACGAAGTCGCGGCAGGGCTCCACGTCGTCCTGGAGCACGAGGTGATGGGTGGCTCCGGCGCCGATCAGGGACCAGGCCGCGCGGGCGGTGCGCAGGGTGGTGGGCGGCCCGTGCGGGTCGGGGTCGACGGCGATCCGGGCCCGCCAGGGCCGCAGGGTGTCCGCGAGCCGGCCGGCCTCGTCCAGGCGCCGGGGATGGGCCATGATCGCGGCGCTGATCACGGGCGTGCTTCCGGTGGCGGGGCTCACCGGGACGTTCCTTCCCGGTCCGGGGCGGTGTCCGGTCCGGTGTCGGCGGTCTCGCGGACGCTGTGCCAGCCCCGGTCGCCGCGTGCCCACTCCCACACGGCGCGGTAGACGGCCAGGGCGCCGACCAGGTGCCAGGGCACGACGAGGGCCCAGGCCAGGCCGTCGGCCCGGTCACGGTACTCGGGGCTGCGCCGGGCGCCCAGGACGCAGGCCGCGTCCGCCACCACGACCGCGGCCGCGGCCTTGCGGGCCCGGGGCGAGACGACCGCGGCGGCGAGGAGGGCCGGCATGGCGGCCCGGGCCGCCATGCTGCCGACCGTGACCGCCCCCAGCAGGCGCCCCCGCGGGGAGAGTTCGGGCCAGCTGACCACTACGGCCCGCAGCTGCCCCCGGGCCCAGCGGGCGCGCTGGCGCAGGGCCGCTGCCGGACGGTCGGTGGAGCTGACCCGCGACGGCCGCCGCAGGAAGCCGGTGGAGGCTCCCTCGCTCATCAGCCGCAAGGACCAGTGGTAGGACTCCTCGACGTCGTCCGAGCGGATCGGGCGGACCCGGTCCCAGGTGGCGCTCCAGGCGTAGACCGAACTGCCCGCGACGACGTGGACACCGGCGGCGCGGGCCAGTCCGCGCACGGAGGCGTGCCACACCGTGTCCTCGGCGGTCTTCACGCGTGAGGTCAGCCGCTGTCCGGGTTCTCCGACCTCCTCGGCCTGGACGAGGGCATGGCCGTGTTCCAGGGCCCACACCGCTTCGGCCGGCTGTCCGGGGTCGGGCACGACGTCCGCGTCGACGACGGCGACGATCTCACCCTCCGCGTGGGGGAAGGCGTGGTTCAGGGCGGCGCCCTTGGGCCGCATGCCGGGCAGGCGCAGGACGCGCCAGTCCAGTTCGGGGCGGCCGGCGGCGGCCCGGGCGTGCTCCGCCTGCTCCGCCTCCCGGGCGTGCTCGGGGCCGTCGGCGACGAGCCAGAGCACCTGGAGCAGTTCGGCGGGGTAGTCGAGGGCGGCCACGGCACGCGCCGAGCGGGCGAGCGTCGCCGCGGTCTCGCGGTGGAAGGGCATCAGCAGGGTGAGCCGGCGGGTGGGCCGCCAGCCGGGCGGGGGCGGGGCCGCCGCGTAGGGACGCAACGGCCAGGTGGGGACCAGGATGTCGGTCATCGGCGCCTCGGCACGGAAAGGGCCGAGAATAAACGCCGGTGCGGGCTCGTTGTTGACCGGTGCAAGATGACTCCTCCGTGAATGACTGTCAGGTTCCAGCTGTAGGTTGGTCCGACGGTGCACCGGATCTCGTCCGGTGGAGGTTCCGCAGAGGGCGGATGCGCAGATCGACTCGGCCGTCGAGACCGGTTGGCTCCAAGATCGACGGCACGCATTGGACTGTACCAATCGCCCGGCGTCTGGCCAACCCCGTTCCTGGGGCGCTGCAGTCGCCCTGTCCCCCGCCTCGAGGAGCCTTCCCGTGCCCCGTCCCTACGTTCTGCTCTCGGCCGCCGTCTCCCTGGACGGCTGTCTCGACACCCCTCCCGGGCGGCCGCGGCTGCTGCTCTCCAACGAGGAGGACTTCGACCGCGTCGACTCCGTGCGCGCCTCCTGTGACGCGGTCCTCCTCGGAGCCGGCACGCTGCGGGCCGACGATCCCCGCGTCCGGGTGGCCTCCGCCGCCCGGCGCGCGGCCCGCGTGGAGGCCGGACTCCCCCCGCATCCCGCGAAGGCCACCGTCACGCGCAGCGGGGACCTCGATCCGCGCGGGCGGTTCTGGCACCACGGGGGCGCCAAGGTCGTCTACGCCGTGGGCCGCGCCGCCCGGGACCGGGCCGCGGCGGCCCTCGGCGACCTGGCGACGGTGCACCAGGTGGCGGAGGACGACGTGTGGCCGCAGGTCCTCGGCCACCTCCACGGTCTCGGCGTGCGCCGGCTGATGGTCGAAGGGGGCGGCAGCACCCACACCCAACTGCTGCGGCAGGGACTGGCGGACGAGCTCCAGCTCGTCATCGCCCCGGTCCTCGTGGGCCGGCCGGACGCGCCCCGGATGTTCGGCGCGGGGGACTACCCGGGCGGCCCGGAGCACCGGCTGGCGCTGGTCGGCACCCGCCGGATCGGTGATGTGACCCTGCTGCGCTACGCCACCCACCGCCGCCCGGGAACCGGCGCACGGGCCACCGCGGCCGACGCCGCCTGGCTCGGGGAAGCCTGCGCGCTGGCGGTGGAGTGCCCGCCCTCCACGACGGCCTTCTCCGTCGGGGCGGTCGTCGTCGCCGCCGACGGCCGGGAGCTCGCGCGGGGCCACTCCCGCGAGGGCGGCGACGCGCGCGTCCACGCCGAGCAGGCCGCGCTCGCCAAGGTGCGCGGCAACCCCGACCTGGCCGGAGCCACGGTCTACAGCAGCCTGGAGCCCTGCGGCGAGCGCGCCTCGCACCCGCACCCCTGCGCGGAACTGATCGCCGGGGCCGGGATCCGGCGGGTGGTCACGGCCTGGCGGGAACCCGACACCTTCGTGC
Organism: Streptomyces katrae; assembly: GCF_000966975.1. Taxonomy (GTDB): domain Bacteria; phylum Actinomycetota; class Actinomycetes; order Streptomycetales; family Streptomycetaceae; genus Streptomyces; species Streptomyces katrae. The sequence continues at coordinate 5,853 of NZ_JZWV01000842.1, forward strand.
CGGGCGCGAACGGCACGGAACGGCTCCGGGCGCGGGGCATCACCGTGGTGGAGGCGCCCGAGTTCGCGGAGGCGGGCCGGGCGCCCAACGCGCATCTGTCTCCGGGCGACGGGTGCCGTCACGGACGTGTTCTCGGGGAACTGTCGTCAGCCGTCGGCCGGGGTGGTCACCGGGGCGAAGTGGACGGGGCGCGAGACCGAGTGCGGCCCGCGGACCCGGGTGCCGAACACGACGACCTCGCAGCCCGGGGCGGTACGGCAGTCGACCGTGCGGCCGTCGCCGGTGGTGAAGGACGCCGAGAGGGAGACCGTTTCGTCCAGCCGCCCCTCGTCGGTGGTGGCGGGCGGGCGGCCCCGGGTGCGGCAGGCGGTGGCTTCGGTGGAGCCGGCGGCGCATTCCAGGACCACCGAGTGGTACCGCGGCTCGTAGCCCCGTCCGGTGACGTGTACGGACTGGCCGTCGGCGAGTCCTTCGGCCGGGTCCACCCGTACGGTGGGCGGGGCCTCCAGCGCGCCGTGGGGCCGGAAGCCCAGCGGGACGGTGGTGAGGACGGCGCCGGTGTTGTCCGTCAGGGCGAGCCGGCACGGGTGGGCCTCGGTGGCGGTGCGGCAGTCGAAGGCGCCCTCACCGGTGGCGAGTTCCGCGTACAGCTTCTTCGGCGACTTCTCCAGGGTGCCGTCGGGCAGTACGCGGAACTGCCGCCCGGTGTCCTCGTCGCAGCCCCCCGCCACCGTGTCGGGGGCGCACATCTCGACCCACACGTACGCCTTGGGCGGGCCGCCCTTGACCGAGAAGCCGACGATGTCCCCGTCGAGCAGCCCGGCGGTGCGCTGGACCACCAGCTGCGGAGCCGCGGGCATCGCCTGCGCCGCCCCGCCCGCGGCCGTTCCCGCCCCGGCGAGGGCCACCACCAGCCCGGCCCTCCCGAGAACTCCCCACCACTCCATCGCGGATCCCTTCTGCCGTACCGGTCGGATCGAGGGGATCCTCCTGGCCCGCCGCCCGCCCCACAAGGACGCGATCAGGCCGACGACGCCGCCCGGCCGGAGGGGGCGGCCCGTCAGCCGCGGCGGCCTTCGCGGGCGAGGGCGGGTACGAAGCGGGCCGCGTCCAGGGTGCCGACGCCGGTGGCCATGTCGTAGCCGTTCACCGCGGCGTAGCCGGTGACGCCCTGGTAGCTGTTGTCCGTACCGTCGTTGACGTCGACGATGCCGGTGGAGCGGTCGTACGCGGAACGCCCGTACAGGCGGTACAGCGCTTCGTGGATGTCGCCCAGGCGCCTGCCCGCGGCCTGGTCGGCCAGGGCGACGATGCCGGAGAAGAGGGGGCTGGACTCGCTGGTGCCGCCGGAGACGTCCCAGCCCGTGGCCGACGGGTCGTAGCTGGAGTAGATCCAGGCGCCTCCGTCGACGGCCGCGGCCATGGAGATGTCCGGGGTGCCGCGGCGCGCGCTCTTGACCACCTGCACCTGGGTGCTGGGGATGCCGAACTGCCTGCTGTAGACGTCCAGGTCGTGCTGGACGGTGGGCGAGCCGAAGGAGTCCACGATGACGATCGTGCGGCCCTTGCCGGTGATGCCCGCCCGGTAGAGCGGGTTCAGGTCGTAGGCCTCGCGGTACTGCAGCGGCGTGTAGCAGGCGATCTTCCACTTGGCCCGGCACTCCTCGATGGAGAGGGGGCTGCCCACGGCACGGACCAGTGGGTGTCCGGCGACGGCCGGCCGGGCCGCGGTGTGCGGGACCGCGGAGCCGTGCCCGGGGGCGGTCGCGGTCACGGTCACGGCCGCCGGCGGCGGCTGCCGTGGCGAGCGCGAGGCGGCCGGCTCGCCCGGTGGGACGCGTACGGCGGACTGGATGCACGGCGGACTCCCTCGGGGGGTGGCGCCGCCCGGGGCGGCTCCCGCGATCACACCCGTCAAGTCATGAGCAGGACAAGGTTGTTTGACGCTTGATATCGAACGCTTTACCTGAACACGACAGAGGACACCAAGTACCAAGACTGGACCAAGTCGCGCCCCGGATCAGCCGAGTTGGGCGGATGCGGCCCGATTCGCTCCAGGCGTGAGTGTCCGCTCAGCGAACACGTCCCGTCGAAATCCGGACGCGTTTCGGCCAATACCTGACGTGTCCATGGCGATCATGAAGATCGCTGGCAACCTCTCCCCATCCCCAGCTGGAGACGATCCACACGCTCCGCCCGGCAGCCCGTTCCGGCCGCCGGTTCCACCCCCCACGCATCGAAGGAGTCCGCGTGAAGTCCACGCACCGGCGGAACGCCACCGCCACCGGCGCCCTGCTCGCCGCCGCCGCCCTGCTCACGGTCGGCGTCCAGGCCGGCAGCGCCAGCGCGCAGCCCGGCGGTTCCGCGAACGCGGCCGCGCCCAAGGGCCAGCCCGTCCGCAACCCGGGCGCCCTGCCCGCGCAGCTCACCCCGTCCCAGCGCGCCGACCTCATAGCCAAGGCGCAGGCCACGACGGCCGCCACGGCCAAGGAACTCGGCCTCGGCGCCCAGGAGAAGCTCGTTGTCCGCGACGTGGTCAAGGACCAGGACGGTACCACCCACACCCGGTACGAGCGCACGTACGAGGGACTTCCCGTCCTCGGCGGCGACCTGGTCGTCAACCGCACCGCGGCCGACCGCACCCAGAGCGTGAGCAAGGCGTCCAACGCCCAGCTGCAGGGCATCTCCACCGCCGCCCCGGCCGACGCTCCGGCGGCGGCCTCCGCCAAGGCCCTCGACGCCGCCAAGGCGGCCGGCTCCAAGGCCGACAAGGCCGACGCCGCCCCCCGCAAGATCATCTGGATGGCGAAGGGCGTGCCGACCCTGGCCTACGAGACCGTCATCGGCGGGCTCCAGGACGACGGCACCCCCAACCAGCTCCACGTCATCACCGACGCCAAGACGGGCGCCAAGCTGCACCAGTGGCAGGGCATCGAGACCGGTGTCGGCAACACCCACTACAGCGGCCAGGTCACCCTCGGCACGTCGAAGTCCGGTTCGAACTTCGTGCTGACCGACACGGGCCGCGGCGGCCACAAGACGTACAACCTCAACCACGGTACGTCCGGCACCGGTTCGCTCTTCAGCCAGACGACCGACACCTGGGGCAACGGCGCCAACTCCAACGCCGCCACCGCCGGCGCCGACGCCGCCTACGGCGCCGGGGTCACCTGGGACTTCTACAAGAACGTCTTCGGCCGCGCCGGGATCCGCGGCGACGGCGTCGCCGCCTACTCCCGCGTCCACTACGGGAACGCGTACGTCAACGCGTTCTGGGACGACAGCTGCTTCTGCATGACGTACGGCGACGGCACGAACAACAACGACCCGCTGACCTCGCTGGACGTCGCCGGCCACGAGATGTCGCACGGTGTCACCGCCGCCACCGCGGGCCTGGAGTACAGCGCCGAGTCGGGCGGCCTGAACGAGGCCACCTCCGACATCATGGGCACGTCGGTCGAGTTCTACGCGAACAACCCCAGCGACCCCGGCGACTACCTCA
>NZ_JZWV01000843.1 GCF_000966975.1 Streptomyces katrae
GGCCTCCGAGGGCTCCGGCGCCAAGACGATCAACGGCGTGAACTACGACTCGCCGACCTCCGACGGCCTGCCCGTCACCGGCATCGGCCGGGACAAGGCCCAGCTCATCTGGTACAAGGCCCTCACCACCAAGTTCAACTCGACCACGGACTACGCGGGTGCCCGTGAGGGCACGATCGCCGCGGCGACCGACCTGTACGGGGCCGGCAGCGCCGAGGTCAACGCCGTCACCGACGCCTGGGCCGCCGTCAACGTCGGCGCCCGTTCGGGCGGCGGTACCCCGACCCCGGGGAACGTCTTCGAGAGCACGACCCGCGTGGCCATCCCGGACTCCCCCGGCCCGGCCGTCACCTCGTCGGTCAACGTCACCGGGATCACCGGCAACGCGCCGAGCACCCTCAAGGTCGGCGTGAAGATCACCCACACCTACATCGGTGACCTGCAGATCGACCTCGTGGCCCCGAACGGGACCTCGTTCCGCCTGCAGAACTCCTCGTCCGACTCCACGGCGAACCTGGACAAGACCTACACGGTGAACGCCTCGGCCGTTCCGGCCAACGGCACCTGGAAGCTGAAGGTCCAGGACAAGGCCGCCGCTGACACCGGCACGATCACCGACTTCAAGCTCACCTTCTGACCGGCGGCCGCCCGGCCGTGATCCGAAGACGGGTGCCCGGAGCCTTCGAGGCTCCGGGCACCCGTGCGTCCGGCCGGCGCGGCCAGGAACGATGGGCTCGCGGCGGCCTCCCAGGAGGCGCCGCGAGGGTCCGTCCGGCGGGTCAGGAGCGCGGCGAGACCTGGACGATGGCCTCGATCTCCACGAGCTGCTCGGGGACCGACATGTCGCTGACGCCCACGATGGTGTCCGTCGTGCGGTGGTTGCCGACGTACTCCTTGTGCAGCCTGGCGGCCGTGTCGAAGTTCTGGCGGAGGTCCTTGGTGAAGATCTTCATGCTGATGATCTGGCTGCGCGGGACCCGGTAGTGCGCGAGGACCTTGTCCAGGTTGGCGAACGCCGTGCGCACCTGCAGTTCGAAGTCGCCGGCGCCGACGAAGTTCCCGGCCTCGTCGTGGGACACCTGCCCCGAGATGTAGACGGTGTCCCCGGCCCTGATGCCCTGCGAGTACCCGTAGGACTCCTCCCACGGCACCCCGAACCCGAAGTGGTCCCAGCCGCGGCGCGCCTGGTCCTGCGCGCTGGCACCCTGCGGGCCCGTGAAGGTGATCATCGCGGCCACGATCGCGGCCACCACGGCACCGATGCCGGCCCTGCGCCCTGCCTTGCTCATTCCCTGTGTCCCTTCGTCCCCGGTGGAGCCTGGAGCAACGACGCTGTCACGGGGGGAAGGAGAACTCCTCGTACGGGAATCGAGCGGCCGTCACGCCGCGCCGGAGGTCCGGCCGCGTCCGGGCGGGGGGGTGAGGGGGCGACGCCCGGGGCTTCATCCGGCCGCGGCGGCGTCCTCGGCCTCCCAGCGCAGCAGGTCGCCGGGCTGGCATTCGAGGACCTCGCAGAGTGCGGCGAGCGTCGCGAAGCGCACCGCCTTGGCCCGGCCGTTCTTCAGTACCGCCAGGTTGGCGGGCGTGATGCCGACGCGGTCCGCCAGCTCGCCCACGGACATCTTCCGCCGGGCCAGCATCACGTCGATGTCGACGGCGATCGGCATCAGATCACCTCGTCCAGCTCGGCCCGCATCTGCGTGGCTTCGGCGTCCCGGGCGACGGCCTGGGCGAGCAGCATCCGCAGGACGAGCACGATGAGCGCGACCCCCAGGATGGCCACGCCGACCCCGCCCATGATGACGGTGACACCCGGGTCCTCCCGCTGACCGGGCGCGTTGATGGCCGTCACCGAGAACCACACGAGGGCGGCCGCGACGATCGCACCGATCACACCGTCCACGTACCGGAAGGCGGCGTGGGAGAACACGGTTCCGCGTCGCACCATGGTGACCAGCCGCCATACGCAGACGAGGGCGACCTGGACCGACACCATGCCCAGGACCGTGACCACGCGCAGCGCGGTCAGCGGCATCGACCCGTCCTCCGGGTCGCTCCCGCTGACCAACGTCCACACCATCAACGCCTGTACGAAGGCGGTACCGGCGAGCACCACCCCGAGCACGGCACGCAGCGCCCCCACTGTCAGCTTTCCCATGACCCATCCTTCCATCGACTCACGATGGAAATCTATCGAATTTCGATAGGCGAGGCAATGGGGGGTGCTTTCGGCGCCCGCGGGCCGGTCAGTCGACGCCTTCGACGATGCGGAAGTCGCGCTCGACGGCGTCGGAGAGGACGGCCAGCGCCTCCTGGTAGGCCTCGCTCTCGCGCGCCGCCACGGCCTGCTCGAAGCTGTCGAACTCGATCAGGATGGTGCGCTCGGCGATTCCGGCGTCGTACGCCACGGCCCGGCCACCACGGACGAAGACCCGGCCGCCCCCCGCCTCCACGGCCGGACCGGCCAGCTTGTCGTAGGCAGCGAGCTTCTCGGGGTCTGAAATGGTGCGGTAGACGCTGACCCAGTAGGCCTTGGGCATGGAACCTCCAGTGCGGGGACGAGCCCTCCTGCTTCGATTTTCGAATCACTATGATGCTTCGAGAACCGAAGCGCAAGGAGTGGGTATGGAAGCCAGAGCTCCACGTCCGGGTGTGCCCGTACGGGGGTCCGGATCGGGTCGGCCGGTGATGGCCGCACTCGACCTGCTCGGACGGCGTTGGACGATGCGGATCCTGTGGGAACTGAGTCAGGCGCCGGCCGGCTTCCGTGAACTGCAGCGCCGGTGCGAGCGCATGTCCTCCAGCGTGCTCAGCACCCGGATCGAGGAGCTGACCGACGCCCGCCTGCTCGCCCTGGACGGCGACGGCTACCACCTCACCCCGCTCGGCCAGGGCCTTGTCGAAGCACTGAAGCCGCTGGGTGCCTGGAGCCGTCGCTGGGCCGAGGAAATGGGGCCCGCGACGGAAGGAGGGCCGGAATGACCACCGCCCGGCCAGGGGTCCGGTCCGCTCCCGCGGACCGAGCGGGCCGGCGCCAGTAACCGGGGGGCGGCCCGAGCGTTGGGCCCGTGTGACACTTGACGACCTCTACACCGACATCGTGGCCGAGGAATTCGACGCGGACGCCGACACCGGCCCCTATCGCGAGGCCGTGCTGGCGCTGGCCGTACTCGGGGCCGTCGCCGACGGCGAGACCGGTGAGGAGGTGCGCACCACCGCCCGCGCCCTCGGCGCACGGCTCGGCATGCGCCTGCCCGCCACCTGAGCGGCGTGCTGGTGCAGCCGGCCCGGCGTCAGGAGCGGGGGTGGCCCGGGTACGGGTAGGGCTGGTGCGGCTGGTGACCCTGCCAGGGCTGGGGCTGCTGCGGGGGCCAGGGGGCCGGCCGGGTGCTGCGGAGCAGGGCGTCGAAGCGGTCGTACAGGTCGCGGGCCCGGTCCGGCGCGGGAACGAACGCGGTGACCGATCCGTCGGCGAGCCGCACCGTCACCACGTCGCCGCCCCGGGGGTCGGGCTGGTACCAGACTCCGGCGAGGGCCGTGGCGGGCACCCAGCCCCGTTCGGTCTCGGGACCTCCGCCGCCCATGCGGCGCCGCAGCGCCCGCCGGTATCCCGGGAACAGCAGCCCCGGGAGCGTCAGCACGGCCAGCAGGACGATCAGGACGTCCACGACCACTCCGCTCGCCCACTGCACCAGCGCGATCAGGGCCCCGTAGCAGAGCGCGGCGAGGAACAGCACGATGCAGGCCGTGAGGGCGGCCTCCGGCGCTCCGGTCTTCTTGAGCAGGCTGTAGAGGCCGATCAGTGCGAGCAGCACCAGTGCCGTGACGCACCCGGCACCCTCGCCGAGGAAGGTGTCGGCGACGGCGCCGGCGCGCCGCTCCGGGGTGACGGCGTAGCCG
>NZ_JZWV01000844.1 GCF_000966975.1 Streptomyces katrae
CTCCGGGGTGACGGCGTAGCCGTGGTCGTGGAACCGGACGGTGCGACGGCCGCCCGGTGTGGCGTTGACGCCCTTGATCTCGTACATGGCGATCACGCTAACCTCCCCGTCCCGGGCGACGAGGACCGCCCCCCGCTCCCGGGCGGCGCCCCGCACGCTCTTCGCCCAGGTCAGCGGCGCGCAGATGCCGCCGCGGAGGGGCGCCGGGCGAGCGGGCCGATTGTCCTTCTGCGTGAGAACGGGCACATTTTTGTCCTTTTTGACCAAGATGGCTGGATCCTTGTCTGCGGTCGTACCCCGGACCACCCGGACCCCACGGAGCCCCTCCCACAGGAGAGACATGCGACGCGCACACCGCCTGACGGACCACCGGCGGATCGGACTGCCCGCGATGGCCGGAGCCGCCGCGCTCGGCCTCGGCCTGAGCCTGCTGATCCCGGCCGGTCACGCCTCCGGCGCCGAGGTGCAGGCGGCGCCCGCGCGGGTGGCCGGGAGCACGGGTGGTGCGGCGGAGGGCCGGCAGGAGGTGTCCTCGTTCACCGTGAACTTCCCCGCCGCCCCGTACCGGACGGTGAACATCGGGCGCGCCGTCCAGCTGATCAACGGTTCGGTGGTCGCCCCGGGCCAGACCTGGAGCTTCAACCGGACGGTCGGCGAGCGCACCGCGGAGAACGGTTTCACCGACGGCGTCATGATCAACGACGGCCGGTACGTGAAGGCGCCCGGCGGCGGTGTCTCGAGCGTGGCCACGGCCGTGTACAACGCGGTGTTCTTCGCGGGCGCCCCCTTCGTGGAGCACGGGGCCCACTCCTTCTACATCGAGCGGTACCCCGAGGGCCGTGAGGCCACCGTCGCCTGGGGCACCCTCGACCTGCGCTGGAGGAACGACTCCGGCCATCCCCTCACCATCCGGGCCGAGTCCACCGACACCTCGGTGACGATCACCCTGATCGGGACCAGGAAGTACGACGACATACGCGCCACCCAGGGCCCCCGCACGAACGTCGTCCCGCCGGCCACGCGCGAGGCCTCGGGGCCGGACTGCGAGGCGCAGACCCCGCTCGAGGGGTTCGACGTGGCGGTCGACCGCGTGTTCGTCCGGCAGGGCCGGGAGGTCAAGCGGGAGACGTTCCGCACCCACTACACCCCGCGTGACGAGGTCGTCTGCACCGTGGACCCCACGCAGAGCCCCACCCCGGCGGCGAGCCCCGCCCCCGCCCGGCCGCAGCCGGGCAGCACGAGCGGCGCCTGACCGGGGCCCGCCGGGGCGATCCCGCCGGCGCCGTGCAGGTTGGCCGAAACCCGGACTCCCTGGCGCCCTCCGCCCTGACCTAGCCTGCGTGCCGAACCAGGACGGAAACCGGGGGGACGCACGTGACGCAGGAGATACGGGCGCACGGGCAGGACAGGCAGGACGCCGGCCTCGACGCGGTGGTCTGGGGATCCTGCCCCGCCGGGACCGGATGGTTCTGGATGGCCCGCCACACCGCGTGGGACGGCACGGTACGGCGTACCGCGCACGGCTGGCGCGAGACCCGGGACGACGCGACGCGGGAGGGGGCGGCCGCGGCCCGGCGCCTGGCGGCCGGGACCCGCGCCCAGGTGTTCCTGCGCCGCCGGGCCGCCGAGTACGCCCTGCGGATCCTGCTGGAGGAGAGCGGGGCCGCCGCGGCCCGCCGCCCCGCGCCCCGGTAGCGGCGGCGCACGGGGAGGGCTCAGGCGCCGGCCGGGGCCCCCGCCCGTGCGATGACCAGGTCGAGCAGGGCCAGCAGGCAGTCGCGCGCGGAGGCGCGGGAGCGGGCGTCCAGCAGCAGGACCGGGGTGGCGGGATCCCTCAGGTGCAGGGCGGCGGCGATCTCCTCGGCGGTGTAGGGCTGTTCCCCGTGGAAGCAGTTCGCCCCGACGACGAACGGCAGCCCGCGGCTCTCGAAGAAGTCGATC
>NZ_JZWV01000845.1 GCF_000966975.1 Streptomyces katrae
GCTCTCGAAGAAGTCGATCGCCGGGAACCCCCGGTCCAGGCGCCGGGTGTCGACGAGCACGAGCGCCCCCAGGGCCCCGCTGAGCAGGTCGTCCCACATGAACCAGAACCGCTCCTGGCCGGGCGTGCCGAACAGGTAGAGGACGACCCCCGCGTCGGCGAGGGTGATCCTGCCGAAGTCCATCGCGACGGTGGTCAGGGTCTTGGACTCGATGCCGTCGAGGTCGTCGACACCGATTCCGGCGCTCGTCAGGCGCTCCTCCGTGCGCAGCGGTTCGATCTCGGAGACCGCCTCGACCAGGGTGGTCTTGCCGACTCCGAACCCGCCCGCGATGAGGATCTTGACCGGGGACGCTTCCCGGGCGGCGGGGGCGGCGGAGGTGTCATATCCGGGCAAGGTTGTCCCTGATTTTCATGAGCAGGTGGACATTGGTGGTCTCGGCGCCCTCCAGGGGCGGCCGGTGGTCGATCAGCCCGCGGTCCGCGAGTTCGCCCAGCAGGAGCGTCATCGGGGTGAGGCGCATGTGCGTGCGGGCGGCGATCTCGGCGACCGCCATCCCGCGCGGCGGCGCGCACAGGGCCAGGACGGCCCGCCATTCGGTGGCCAGGCCGGGGTCCTCGTCGTCCGCGGGGACCGCCGCCACGATGGTGGTGTCCATCGTGAGGACGGTCTGCGGGGCGGCGGAGGTGCGCCCGTCGGTGAGCGCGTACAGCCGGGTCCGGCGGGGGCTTCGGCGCTGCGGCTCGTCCGGCATTACGCGGTGGGCGCGGAGGTGCGTCCGGGGGTTCCCAGCCATTCGCCGAGCGCCTGGGCGGTCCGTACGGCCTCGCCGCCCAGCTCGCCGAGGCGGGCCTTGCGGGAGGTCACCACGATGAGCGTGCTGCCCTCGCCGCAGCCGACGACGCAGAGGTAGCGGTCGTCCATCTCGACCAGCTGCCGGATGACCCGGCCGCCGTCGATCTCCCGGGATATCGCCTTCATGGTGGCGGCGATGCCGGAGGAGGCGGCCGCGATGCGCTCGGCCTGGTCGCGCTCCAGCAGGTAGGCGCTGAGTTTGATCCCGTCGTTGGACAGGAGCACCGCTCCCTGGATGCCGGCGATCCGGCTCAGGTTGTTGTCCAGGATGCCGTAGATCATGTCGCTGGATGTCGTCGTCATGGCTGGTCCGCTCCGAGCTCTGCTTCCACTTTCTTGGTCCCCTCTTCGTAGTCCGCCCAGGCGTCGGCCACCTCTTCGGGTGTGGCCGCGTCCGTGCCGGTGTCCGGCTCCGGGGCGCGGGGGCCGCGCAGTTGCCGGGTGAGGTGGGTCTGCGGGACGCGCTCGGGCAGGGCCGGGC
>NZ_JZWV01000846.1 GCF_000966975.1 Streptomyces katrae
GTGGCGCGGAGGGAGAGGCGGTCGGCGCGGCCCGCGTAGACGCCGCCGAGCAGGGGTTCGACCAGGCGGTCCACCGCCTCCCGGCCGAAGCGGGCGGTCAGGTACGCGGCCACCGAGCAGTCCCCGGCCAGGGGCACCGCCGGCAGCTCCGCCTCGCGGGCGGCCCGGGCGGCACCCTCGGGGGAGAGCAGGCCCGTACCGGCCAGCGCGGCCGGGTCGCCGGGCACGCCCATCACGTGCCCGGCGGGCAGGGGGCGCAGCTCCCCGCCGGTCCAGAGGGCCGTGGGGGAGGCGGCGGGGTCGCACAGGGCCCCGCCGAGCCCCGTCTCCCGTGCCAGCGTGACCGCCTCGGGGCGCAGCGCCATCAGGGACTCGGCGCCCTCGTCCACGGGGACCCCCGCGAAGGTCCCGGTCCGGAGCTTGCCGCCGACCCGGGCGCCGCCCTCCAGCACGGTCACCTCCGCCTCGCCGCGCAGCTGCCAGGCGGCCGCCAGACCGCTGATCCCGCCGCCGATCACGATCACCGAAGCCATCAGGCGGTCCTCTCCGTCAAGGGGCGGAGTTCCGCCTGGTACGGGAAGGAGCCCGGCTCGTACGCGCAGTACGGGTCCTCCCCGAGCACGTCCCCGGTGGTCCCGTACGCCCGCGCCCGCGAGCCCCCGCACACCGGCTTGAACTCGCACGCACCGCACCGGCCGCCCAGCAGCGAGGTGTCCCGCAGGGCGGTGAACAGCGGCGAGCCCCGGTAGATCTCCGTCAGTGGACGGTTCTTCACGTTGCCCGCCGGTACCGGCAGGAAGCCGCTGGGGTGGACCTCCCCGGTGTGGGAGACGAACGCGAACCCCCGCCCCGACGAGACGTCCAGCGGCGCCCGCCGCACCGGCCGCCGCTCCCCCTCGAAGAGCCGGGCCGACGCGGCGCGGGCGCGCAGCCGCCCGTACAGCGGCCCCAGCGCGGGCGGCTCCCCGCGGGCGTCGAGGACCGCGCGCTGGAGGGCGACCCGCCGGAAGTGGTGGCCTTCGGTGGTCTTGACGGGCAGGACCGCACCGCAGTCGTGGAGGAAGTGCAGGACGTCCTCGATCGCCTCCGGGGTCAGCGGGTCCAGCCGCTGCCCGCGGCCGGTGGGGACCAGCAGGAAGGCCGACCACAGCACCGCGCCCTCGCGGCGCACCAGCGCGGCGATGTCGGCGAGGTCCTCCAGGCTGTCCCGGCTGACGGTGGTGTTGATCTGCACCTTCAGGCCGAGTGCGCGGGCGGCCCACCAGCCCTCCAGGGTCCGTTCGAAGACCCCGGGCACGCCCCGGAAGGCGTCGTGCCGGGCGGCCGTGGAGCCGTCCAGGGAGAGGGAGACGGCCACCGCGCCGGCGTCGCGGACGGCGCGCAGGCTCTCCGGGGTGAGCGTCGGGGTGCCGGAGGGGGAGACCGCGACGCGCAGGCCCAGCCCCGTCCCGTACGCGATGAGTTCGGTGAGGTCGGGCCGCTGGAACGGGTCCCCGCCGGTGATCACGAAGAGGGGAGCGGGCCTGCCGAACGCCGCGACCTGGTCCATGACCCGGCGGGCCCAGGCCCCGTCGAGCTCCTCCGGATGCCGCGCCGTCGCCGCCTCGGCCCGGCAGTGCAGGCAGGCCAGCGGGCAGGCCCGGGTGGCCTCCCAGATGACGAGGAACGGCCGCTCGGAGACGGAGTGCCGGGGCCGGCGCACCAGCGTGGCCGGCCTCACGAGACCCGCTCCCAGCCGCGCCGGTCCGGGCGGTTGGACGTCAGACGGGGATCGCGCCGGCGGTAGACCACGAACGGGCGGAAGAGGTACTTCAGGGGCGCGGAGAACATGTGCACCAGCCGGGAGTACGGGATCAGCGCGAACAGGGTGAACCCGAAGAGGACGTGCAGCCGGAAGGCGAGCGGGGCGGCGGCCATCAGCTGGTAGTCGGGGGAGAGGGCGAACAGGCTGCGGAACCAGACCGAGACCCCCTCGCGGTAGTTGTAGCCGTCCGTCTGCCCGGTCGAGTTGAGGACCGTCGCCGTCAGGCCGAGGGCCAGCGCGCCGAGCAGGACCGCGTACATCAGCCGGTCGCCGCGTACCCGGGCCTTGCGGACGGCGGGGGTGCGCAGGCGGCGCTGGACCAGTACGCCGATGCCGGCGGCGGCCGCCACGCCCGCGACGGCGCCGGTGGAGACGGCCATCAGGTGGTAGGCGTGGTCGTCGAGGCCGAGGGCGTCGGTCCAGCTCATCGGGACGAGCAGGCCGACGACGTGCCCGGCGACCACGAAGGCCATGCCGAAGTGGAACAGCGGCGAGCCGATGCGCAGCAGCCGGGACTCGTGCAGCTGGGAGGAGTGGGTGGTCCAGCCGAAGGCGTCGTAGCGGGCGCGCCAGACGAGCCCGGCGATCAGCAGGGTGACGGAGACGTACGGGTACACGCCCCACAGGAGGAGGTCCATCAGGCCGTCTGCCTTTCCGGGAGGGCGGTCGGCCAAGGGAGGTCGACGGGCATGTCCACCCCGGGGCCGAGGGGTTCGATGGGGTCGACGAGCGGGGACCCGAAGCCCACCAGTTCCTGCGGCGGCCCGCTGCGCGCGAGGGCCTTCGCCTCGGCCTTCGTCCGCGGGGAGGTGCCCGGCAGGGTGGCGCACACCGCCTCCAGGACCCGTGCGTACGGGGACCCGCACTCGGTGAGCGCGAGGCGCAGCAGCTCCAGGCCGGCCCGGTGTTCCTGGAGCAGCTCGGTGCCGGCCTCCTCGCGGAGCGCCGCGAACTCCAGGGCCACGGGCAGGAAGTCGGGCAGTTCCTCTCCGGTGAACTCCAGCCCGAAGTCCCGGTAGATCCGCTTGAGCCGGACCAGGGACAGGCCGCGGCGGCGGGTGTCCCCGTCCGCCCACCAGGTGAGGTAGAGGCAGCGCCGGTTGCGGGTGTCGAAGGTGGAGGTGTACTCGGCGCACAGCTCGATCGCGCTCAGCGTCTCGGTGTGGTCGAGGAAGGCGTCGAGCAGCGCGGCCGGTCCGGCCGGGGCGCCGGTCAGGGCCCCGCGCAGGCGCGGGAGTTCGTCGTGGAAGCGGTCGCCGGGGTACTGCAGCACGCAGCCCGCGACCAGCCGCACCAGGGCGTCGGGGGTCATGAGCTCCTCCTCGTGGGGCTGATGTCGAGCGTCACCCGGGACGGCCCGCCCTCGGCCCCGGCGACGGGGCAGCCCCCGTCCAGGGGGTGGGAGGCGGCGAGGGCGTCGGCGTCCGGGCGGGCGGCTGCCGGGATCACGAACCGGTCCTCCTGCTTGGCGACGGCCAGCAGGCGGAACATGTCCTCCATCTCGGCACCGGTGAGTCCGACGGCCGCCGCGACGGACTCGTCCGCCGGCTCGCCGAGGTTGATCCGGCGCATGTAGGCGCGCATCGCGGCCATCCGGCGCAGTACGGCCTCGACGGGGCGGGTGTCGCCGGCGGTGAGGATCTCCGCGAGGTACTCGACGGGGATGCGCAGCGCGTCGATGGCGCCGAACAGGTTGCCCGCGTCCTCACCGTCGCTGCCGGTGGCGGCGACCGCCTCGACGACGGGGGAGAGCGGGGGCACGTACCAGACCATGGGCATCGTCCGGTACTCCGGATGGAGGGGGAGGGCGACCTGGTAGGTGGTGATCAGGTCGTACACGGGGGAACGGCGGGCGGCGTCGAGCCACTCGTCGGTGATCCCGGACGCGCGGGCCGCGGCGATCACGGCCGGGTCGGCGGGGTCGAGGAAGCATTCGAGCTGGGCAGGGTAGAGGTCGTGCTCGTCGGCCACGGCGGCGGCCCCGGCCACCCGGTCGGCGTCGTAGAGCATCACGCCGAGGTAGCGCATGCGGCCGACGCAGGTCTCCGAGCAGACGGTCGGCATGCCGACCTCGACGCGCGGGAAGCAGAGGGTGCACTTCTCGGCCTTGCCGGTCCTGTGGTTGAAGTACACCTTCTTGTACGGGCAGCCGGTGACGCACATGCGCCAGCCCCGGCAGCGGTCCTGGTCGACGAGGACGATGCCGTCCTCCTCCCGCTTGTACATCGCGCCGGACGGGCAGGAGGAGACGCAGGCCGGGTTGAGGCAGTGCTCGCAGATCCGGGGGAGGTAGAACATGAAGCTCTGCTCGAACTCGAAGCGGATCCGTTCCCCGACCTCCTCGCGGATCTTCTCCACGACGGGGTCCTTCACGGCGTGCTCGGGGGCGCCGCCGAGGTTGTCGTCCCAGTTCGGGCCCCACTCGATCGTGTCGAGGGGCTCTCCGGTCAGCTGGGAGACGGGGCGTGCGGTGGGCAGGTCCTCGCCCGCCGGGGCCTCGGTGAGGTTCTTGTACTCGTACGTCCAGGGCTGGTAGTAGTCGCCGAGCTCCGGCAGGTGGGGGTTGGCGAAGATGCCGCCGAGCTTCCGCAGCCGTCCGCCGGCCCGCAGCCGCAGCCGGCCCGATCGGGTGCGCTCCCAGCCGCCCTTCCACTTGTCCTGGTCCTCCCAGCGGCGGGGGTAGCCCTGGCCGGGGAGGGTCTCGACGTTGTTGAACCAGACGTACTCGGTGCCCTGCCGGTTGGTCCACGCCTGCTTGCAGGTGACCGAACAGGTGTGGCATCCGATGCACTTGTCGAGGTTCATGACCATCGCGACCTGTGCCATGACCCTCATGTCTAGAACTCCACCTTCTGGTCGCGGCGGCGGATGACCGTCACCTCGTCGCGCTGGTTGCCGGTCGGGCCCAGGTAGTTGAAGGCCCAGGTCAGCTGGGCGTAGCCGCCGATCAGATGGGTGGGCTTGAGCATCACCCGGGTCAGCGAGTTGTGGATGCCGCCGCGGCGGCCCGTCTTCTCGGTCTTCGGGACGCCGACCGTCCGTTCCTGGGCGTGGTTCATGTAGACCGTGCCGGGCGGCATCTTGTGGGAGACGATGGCGCGGGCGGTGACCACGCCGTTGCGGTTGACGGCCTCGATCCAGTCGTTGTCGCGGACCCCGATCGCATCGGCGTCCTGCGGGGACATCCACACCGTCTGGCCGCCGCGGCCCAGGGTCATCATGTACAGGTTGTCCTGGTACTGGCTGTGGATGGCCCACTTGTTGTGCGGGGTGAGGTAGCGGACGGCGACGGTCTTCTCGTCGACCCGCCCGATCCCGGGCTCCCCGTACAGCCGGTGCATGTCCAGCGGCGGCTTGTAGACCGGGAGGGACTCGCCGACCTCGTGCAGCCAGTCGTGGTCGAGGAAGAAGTGCTGGCGGCCGGTGAGGGTGTGCCAGGGCTTGAGGTGCTCGGTGTTGACGGTGAAGGCGGTGTAGCGGCGGCCGCCGGACTCCGAGCCGGACCACTCCGGTGAGGTGATCACCGGGACCGGGCGGGCCTGGGTGTCGGCGAAGGAGATCCGCTTGCCCTCTGCCTCGGCGGCCAGGTGGGCCATGTGCGTGCCGACCTTCTTCTCGAGGGTCTCGAAGCCCTGGACGGCCAGGCGTCCGTTGCTGGTGCCGGAGAGGGAGAGGATCGCCTCGCAGGCCTGCCGGGCGGTCTCCAGCCGGGGCCGGCCGGCGGCGGTGCCGGCGCGGACGGTGCCGTTCTTCGCGCCGAGGTACGCGACCTCCTCCGCGACGTCGAAGGTGATGGCCTTCGTCGTCACGCCGAGGGTGTCCACGAGCGGGCCCAGCGCGGTGAACTTCTCGCCCACCGCCCCGTAGTCCCGCTCGACCACCGTCAGGTTGTACATGGTCCGGCCGGGCACGGGCTCGCACTCGCCCTTCGACCAGTCCAGCGCCACCCCGCCCGGCTGGGCCATCTCCCCGCCGGGGGTGTCGTGCTGGAGGGCGGTGGCCACCAGGTCCCGGCGCACGCCCAGGTGGGTGCGGGCCAGCTCGCCGAAGCGTTCGGCGAGGCCGCGGAAGGCGTCGTAGTCGGAGCGGGCCTGCCAGGGCGGGTCCACGGCCGGGGTGAAGGCGTGCAGGAAGGGGTGCATGTCCGTGGAGGACAGGTCGTGCTTCTCGTACCAGGTGGCCGCCGGGAACACCACGTCCGAGAGCAGGGTGGTGGACGTCATCCGGAAGTCCATGGTGGTCAGCAGGTCGAGCTTGCCCTCCACGTCCTCCGCCCGGTAGGCCACGTCGCGCGGGGTGCAGCGGGGGCCGTCCTCGGGGAGGTTGGAGTGGGTGCCGAGGAGGTGCTTGAGGAAGTACTCGTTGCCCTTGGAGCTGGAGCCCAGCAGGTTGGCCCGCCAGACGTTCAGCACGCGCGGCCAGTTGCGCGGGGCGTCCGGGTCCTCGCCGGCGAAGCCGAGCGTGCCGTCCTTCAGCGCGCGGACCGCCTCGCCGACCGGGTCGGCGGCCTCGCCCAGGTCGAGGGGGTTGCGGTCGAAGGTGGGGTAGGACGGCATCCAGCCCATCCGGGCGCTCGCGGCCAGGCAGTCCGCCCCGCTCATGCCCTCGAAGGCGCCCGTGCCGAGCGGGGAGGCCAGCGCCCCGGCGGGCAGGGTGTCGTAGCGCCACTGGCCGGTGTGCAGGTAGAACCAGGCGGCGCCGATCATCTGGCGCGGCGGGCGTGACCAGTCGGAGGCGGCGGCGAGGGTGGCCCAGCCCGTGACCGGCCGGCACTTCTCCTGGCCGACGTAGTGGCCCCAGCCGCCGCCGTTGCGGCCCTGGCAGCCGGTGAGGGTGAGCAGGGCGAGGAAGGCGCGGTAGATCGTCTCGGAGTGAAACCAGTGATTGGTGCCCGCGCCCATCAGGATCATGCAGCGGCCCTGCGACTGCTCGGCGGTCCGCGCGAACTCCCGGGCCACGCGCACCGCCTGGGCGGCGGGCACCGAGGTCAGCGACTCCTGCCAGCCGGGGGTGCCGGGCTGGGAGGCGTCCTCGTACCCGGCCGGCCACTCGCCGGGCAGGCCCGCGCGGGGGACCCCGTACTGGGCCAGCATCAGGTCGAAGACGGTGGTGACGAGCCGGCCGCCGAGGCGGCGCACGGGCACCCCGCGCCGGACGGTCCCGCCGCGCTCGTCGTCCTCGAACCGGGGCAGCACGATCTCGGCGCTCCGGCCCTCCCCGAGCAGCGTCAGCCGGGGGACGGTGTCGCCGAGGTCGAGGTTCCACTCCGGCTCCTCGTTCTTCCCCCAGCGGTGGCCCAGGGTCCCGTTCGGTACGACCGGCTCACCGGTCGCGTCGTCGACGAGGACCGTCTTCCACCGCGCGTTCTCGGTGTCCACACCCAGATCGGCGGCGGTGACGAACTTCCCCGGAACCAGCCCCTGCTCCGTCTCCCGCAGCGACACCAGGAAGGGCAGGTCGGTGTAGGTGCGGACGTAATCCGTGAAGAAGGGCGTCTGCTTCTCCACGAAGAATTCCTTGAGGATGACGTGCCCCATCGCGAGGGCCAGCGCACCGTCCGTCCCGGGGTGTGGATGCATCCATTCGTCGGCGAACTTGGTGCTGTCCGCGTAATCCGGGGAAACGGCCACGACCTTCTGCCCGCGATAACGCGCCTCCGCCATCCAGTGCGCGTCCGGGGTGCGGGTCACCGGCACGTTGGAGCCCCACGTCATCAGATACGCGGCGTCCCACCAGTCACCGGACTCGGGCACGTCGGTCTGGTCCCCGAACACCTGCGGAGAGGCCACGGGCAGGTCGGCGTACCAGTCGTAGAAGCTCAGCATCGGCGCGCCGATGAGGGAGTGGAAGCGGGCACCGGCGGCGTGCGAGGCCATCGACATCGCGGGGATGGGGGAGAAACCGGCGACCCGGTCCGGGCCGTGCTCCTTGATGGTGTGCACGTGCGCGGCGGCGACCAGCTCGGTCGCCTCCTCCCAGGTCGCCCGCACCAGACCGCCCTTGCCGCGGGCCTTCTGGTAGCGGCGCCGGCGCTCCGGATCGCCCTGGATGTCGGCCCAGGCCAGCACGGGGTCCTTCAGCCGGGCCTTCGCCTCCCGGTACATCTCCAGCAGCGTCCCGCGCACGTACGGGTAGCGCACGCGGGTCGGCGAGTACGAGTACCAGGAGAACGAGGCACCGCGCGGGCAGCCGCGGGGCTCGTACTCGGGGCGGTCCGGGCCCACGGAGGGGTAGTCGGTGGCCTGGGTCTCCCAGGTGATGATCCCGTCCTTGACGAAGACCTTCCAGCGGCAGGAACCGGTGCAGTTCACGCCGTGCGTGGAGTGCACGACCTTGTCGTGGCTCCACCGGTCCCGGTAGAAGGCCTCGGCGGCGCGGCCGCCGGTGCGGTGGACGGTGCGGAGGTCCTCGGAGACCTCGGCGTCGGTGAAGAAACCACCGGCGCGCCGGGCACCCCCGACGGCGAGGGAACGGAAGGGACTCTCCTGACGCGCGTCCAAGACGACCTCCAGGGCGGAAAAAAAGAGGGGGGTGGGAAGGGTCGATTTCCGGCCCGTTTCCGACGCTACGCCCGCCGGAATGCCGAACCCGGTGACAAAGGTCCCCATTGCCCGTGACCTCTTTCCGGTCTTTCGGGGGCCGAGTGGGTGCGAAGCTGGTGTTCCCCCAACTGTGGGGCCCCGGGCCTGAATTACGCGGCGGAATTCCACTTTCGGTGCCGCATCGAGAACGGAACGGAAATGACCTACCGCTGGATACCCGACCAGCACGGGGCGTGGGCGATGCTGGCCGTGCCCTTCCTCGCCGGGACGTTCCTCTCCCCGCGACCCGGCTGGGCGCACGCGGCGCTGTTCGCGGCCTGGCTGCTCGGCTACGCGGCCGCCTTCCACGCGCAGCAGTGGCTACGGCTGCACGCGCGCGGCCTGCGCTCGGCGCGGCGGCACGGGGTCCCGGCGGTGGTGTGCGGGGCGGCGGCGGGGGCGTCCGGCCTGCCCCTGGCCCTCGCGCACCCCTGGCTGCTCCTCGCGGCCGCGGCGGCCCTGCCCTTCCTGGCGGTGAACACCTGGTACGCGTGGCGGGGCCGGGAGCGGGCCCTGGCCAACGGCCTGGTGGCGGTGGTACCGGCCTGCGGGATGCTGCTCGTCGCGGCACGGCTGGGCGGCCTCGGCCCCGGCGGGGCCTGGCGGGCGGCGGCGGCCTGCCTGCTGTACTTCGCGGGGACGGTGCCGTACGTGAAGACGATGATCCGCGAGCGGGGTTCGGTGGGGTACCGCCGCGCATCGGTCGGCTACCACGCGGCGGCCGTACCGCTGGCCGCGGCCCTCTCCCCGTGGCTGACCCCGGTCTTCGCGGCCTGCCTCGCCCGAGCGGTCCTCCTCCCGGGCCGGCGGCTGCGCCCCGCGAAGGTCGGCGCGCTGGAACTGACCCTCTCGGCGGCCCTCCTGACGACCTTGCTGCCAACCTTCTGATCCGGGGCGCGCCGCACACGGGCCACCGCTGCGCGGATCCCGCCGGCGGGGCCATAAACAG
>NZ_JZWV01000847.1 GCF_000966975.1 Streptomyces katrae
GGGAGACGGCTCCGCGCAGCGGTACCCGGCGACCCCGCGGAGCTAGATGGCTTCCTTCCGCGTCAAGAAGTTGAACGACACCCACCCGGGCAGCACCGGCAACCAGAACGTCATCAACCGGAACAACAGCACCGCGGAGATCGCCACCTCCTTCTCCAGCCCGGCCGCGATCAGCCCCAGCGTCAGCGTCGTCTCCACCGCCCCGATGCCGCCGGGCGTGGGCGCGGCCGAGCCCAGCGCGTTGCCCGCCAGGAAGACCACCGCGATGCTCGCGTAGCTCAGCGTCTCCCCGCCCCCGAAGGCACGGATCGAGGCGTCCAGGCACATCACGAAGCAGCCGGTCAGCAGCAGCATCCCGCCGATGCCCGTCGTCAGCTTCTGCGGCCGCTGGAGCACGTCCAGCATGCGCGGCACCACACCGGCGAACAGCGCCCGGACCCGCGTCACCACGAACTTCCGCAGGAACGGCACCGCCGTGACGACCAGGACCAGCACCGCCACCGTCAGCAGACCCGCGATGACCGTCCGCGACGGGGTCATCTCCGGGGTCTTCTCCGTCCCCGTCAGATAGCCGAACGCGAGCAGCAACAGGATGTGACTCGCCAGCCCGAACAGCTGCGAGGCACCGACGCTCGCCACCGCCAGCCCCGGCCGCACCCCCGCCCGCTGCAGGAACCGCGTGTTCAGCGCGACCCCGCCGACCGCCGCCGGGGCGACCAGCTTCACGAAGGACCCCGCCACCTGCGCGATCACCGTCCGCAGGAACGACACCCGCTCCGGTACGAACCCCAGCAGGCTCATCGCCGCCGCCACGTACGTGAGCGCCGAGAAGGCCAGCGCGGCCCCCACCCAGCCCCACCGCGCCTGGCTGACGATCGTCGCGAAGTCCACGTGCGCCAGCTGCGTGAGCAGGAAGTACGCCCCGAAGGCGCCCGCGATGAACGACACCAGCGTCCGCGGCCGGATCCGCTCCAGCCGGGCCGGCTCCACCGGCGCCTGCGGGCGGATCAGCAGCACCTGCTTGCGGATCAGGCTCAGCAGGTCCTCCTCCCGCGCCCCTTCCAGCGCGTCGTCCAGCGCCTTCTTCTCCGCCTTGCGCTCCGCCGCCGCCGAGGTCCCGGAGGCCTCGGCCGTGCCCGCCGCCTCACGGGCCGCCTTCGCCGCCCGCGAGGACTCCAGCACGGCCTCCCGCTGCCGGTCCGCCCGCTCCCGGGCCTGCCGGCGCAGCGTCGCCCGCGTGGAGCGGCTCAGCGCGATCGGCTGGAGCAGCGGCAGGCAGTCCGCGACCGTGTCCGGCCCCAGTACCGACACCGCCGAGGCCACCGACCGCTCCGCCCCGACCCGCAGGCCGAGCGTGGTCAGCAGCTGCGCGACGTCCATCCGCAGCACCAGGTCACCGGCCGCGATCTCGCCGCCCCGCAGGTCGGTCAGGACGACCTTGCCGGAACGATCCACCACCAGCGCGTCCCCCGTGAGCCGGCGGTGCGCGATCCGGCGCGACTGCAGGGCCCGTACCTGTTCCCAGGCGTTGCGGATCAGCTCGTCGGTGATCTCCTCGTCGGGGAGGGCGTCGAGGGTCCGCCCGCCGAGGTGCTCGTAGACGAGCATCACGGCGTCCGGGCCCAGCTCGGACGTGGCGATCAGCTTCGGCGCGTTCGCCCCGGCCGCGATCGCCGCGTACGCGAGGAGGGCCTCCTGCTCCAGGGCCTGCCGCAGCGACTGGATGCTGCGCCGGGTGGTGATCCCGCGCAGGGTCAGCCGCCGCCACACCCGGTAGAAGAACCCCTGCGCCTGCTGCTCGCGGTCCACGACCGTGACGTCCAGCGGCGGTCCGTCCTCCAGCGTGACGTGGTAGCGCCGGCCCCGGTCCCCGGTATCGGTGGTGTCCCCCTCGGGTGCCTCCGCGCGCATCGCGCTGACCGGCTGGAAGCCGACGCGGCGCAGTCCGGCGAGCAGGTGCTGCCCGGTGGGGCGGACGTTCGGCGAGCCGACCGCGTACAGGGTCCCGTACGCCACGCTCCAGCCGATGAGCACGGTCAGGATGATCGAGAAGGGTGTGGTGTAGCCGCCGACCAGCATCGCGAAGGCGTCCAGCAGCAGCACCACCCACAGCGCGACCCGCCAGCGCGGCCGCCGTGTCATCCCGACGGCGGTCATGTACGCGATCACGGGCGCGAGGTAGCCGTGCACCGGGTCGGTGAGGGCGCCGCCGCCGGCGGAGCGGGTCAGGGCGTCCTGGATGGTCTCCGGGGCGCCCTGGGAGACCCACAGGTCGGTGGCGAGGGTGACGCCGTGCGCCAGGACGGCGGCGAGGACGCCGTCGGCGATGCGCAGCCCGTCGCGTTTGATCAGCCGTTCGATGGCGAAGGCGACGGGGACGAGGAGCACCGCGATGCTCGACACCAGCCCCGCGACCTTGATCAGCAGGTCGGGTGCCTGGCCCGTGCCCTTGCTGATGTCGGCTTCCAGGCCCACCGTCGTGCCGTGCGCGAAGGCGGCGATGCCGAGGACGACGGCGATGCCGAGGAGGCCCACGAGGAGGCGTACCAGGTCGGAGGGGCGGTGCACCCGGGCGGCGAGCAGCGGCTCGTCCACCTCGACGCGGTCGGCCGCCGTCGGGGTGTGGCCCGGTGGGTCGTCGGGGTGCGGGTCGTGCGGGCGCGGCTGCGCGTGAGCGTCCCCGGCCGGGGCCGTCGGAGCGTCCCCCGCCGGGGTCGTCCGCGCGTCCCCCGCGGGGGCCGTCCGTGCGTCGCCGCCGGTGTCCGCGGCGGGCTCTCCGGAGCGTGCGGCACCCCCGTCGGGCGCGTCCTTGTCCGGGCGGGCGCCCCCGCCCGTTCCCGCACCGTCCGGAGGGCTCACACCCCGCTCCTTCGCCGTCACTTCCGTCTCTTCTTGATCACGTATCACCAGTCACCGCCCGGACGATGGTGGCACGGACGGGCGCCCCCGCGGGGCATCAGGGTGCGCGCCGGTATGGAACCGAAGCTTCCGGCGAGCTGCCCGCGGCGTCCGGCACCATGGGCGGAATGAGCGGAGAGCTGCCCGCGTACGCGGAGCGGGTACTGGAGGTGGCCGAGCGGATTCCGCCCGGCCGGGTGATGACGTACGGCGACGTCGCCGAGTGGCTCGGCGAGGGCGGACCCCGCCAAGTCGGGCGCGTCATGGCCCTGTACGGAGGAGCCGTGCCCTGGTGGCGGGTGGTGCGCGCCGACGGCGTACCCCTCCCCGGCCACGAGCGGCGCGCCCTGGAGCACTACCGCACCGAGGGCACCCCGCTGCGCGAGACCCCCTCCGGCGAGCCCCGGCTGGCGATGCGGCGGGCACGCTGGGACGGGGGCGGGGAGGACGCCGGAGGCGACGAGGCTCACATCTGAGGGCTTCGTCCATCCGGAATCCGGACGGGCGCCCGAAGGCCCGTACGGGGGACGGCCCGCGGGGCCCCCGGGTCGACGTCCGGCCCCGCCGGGACGGACTGCGGCGGCCCCACCGGTTGCCGTAGCGTTGCCTCTTCGGCTCCGGCGCCCGCGCCGTCCGCCCCGCTGACAGCACCCGCAGACCCACCAGGACCGGCACCCCACGTGATCACCTCTTCTCCCGGCCGCTCGGAGCGGCGTACGCGTACGCCCGACGCGTACCGCCTGGTGCGCACCGGCCCGCGGCAGGTGGCCCCTCCTGTTCTGGACGCGGCCCAGCAGGCGGTGGTTGATCACACCGGCGGACCGCTCCTCGTCCTCGCCGGCCCGGGCACCGGCAAGACCACCACCCTCGTCGAGGCGGCCGCCGCCCGCGTCGAGGCCGGGACGGACCCCGCCCGCATCCTGATCCTCACCTTCAGCCGGAAGGCGGCCGTCGAGCTGCGCGACCGCGCCGCCCTGAGGCTCGGCGGCGCCCGCGCCCCGCAGGCCACCACGTTCCACTCCTTCTGCTACGGCCTGGTCCGCGCCCACCAGGACCACGAACTCTTCGCGGACCCGCTGCGCCTGCTGTCCGGACCGGAGCAGGACGTGATGGTCCGCACCCTCCTGGACGGCCAGCGCCGGCTCCGCTCCATCCGCTGGCCCGAGGACCTGCGGGCCGCGCTGACCACGCGCGGCTTCGCGGACGAGGTGCGCGCCGTCCTGGCCCGCGCCCGCGAGCTGGGCCTCGGCCCGACCGCCCTCGCCGCCTTCGCCGACCGCATCGGCCGCCCCTCGGCCGCCCCGACTGGAAGGCGGCGGCGGCCTTCCTCTCCGAGTACCTCGACGTCCTGGACCTCCAGGGCTCCCTGGACTACGCCGAACTCGTCCACCGCGCCGTCCTCCTCGCGGAGGAGACCCCGTCCCTGTCCTCCTCCTACGACGTGATCTACGTGGACGAGTACCAGGACACGGACGCCTCCCAGCTGCGGCTGCTGCGCGCGCTGAACGGCCCGGCGGGCACGCTCGTCGCCTTCGGCGACCCGGACCAGTCGATCTACGCCTTCCGCGGCGCCGACATCAACAACACCCTCGACTTCGAGACGTCCTTCCCCGGCGCCCGGGTCCGCGCCCTCACCACGGGCCGCCGCTCGGACGCGAACCTCCTGGCCGCCACCCGCCTCCTGACCACCCGCATGCCGGTCCCTCGCCTGCCGGCCGCCGCCGTCCGCGCCCACCGCGACCTCACCCCCACCCGTGAGGGCGGCCGGGTGGAGGTGTTCACGTACCCCACCGCCGGGGCGGAACTGGACAACATCGCCGACATCCTCCGCCGCGCCCACCTGGAGGACGGCGTCCCCTGGCAGGGCATGGCCGTCCTGGTCCGCTCGGGCGGCCGCACCCTCCCGGCGATGCGCCGCGCCCTGATCGCGGCGGGCGTCCCGGCGGAAACGGACACCACGGCGACGGCCCTCCGCCACGAACCGGCGATAGCCCCCCTCCTGACGGCCCTCCGCATCACCGCCACGGCCGCCACCACCCCCACCCCCACCACCGCCGACCCGGACGTGAACCCGGACGGTTCCACCC
>NZ_JZWV01000848.1 GCF_000966975.1 Streptomyces katrae
CCCCCACCCGCAGACGACTACCGGCCCCGGCCAATGGCAACGGCCCGCAGACGACACACGCGCCCCGACCGGGGCCCGGGACCCCGCCCGGCCGCCGCCGGACGGAGTCCGGCGCAGCGCCGCGAAGCCGGTAAGGCCCGCCAGGGCCGCACCGCGCGAGCGGCGCGTCAGGAAGGGCGCGGCGCGTCAGGAAGGGGGGCGGTCGGGCGGGTCAGGTGTTTGAAGGCGTCCAGGTTGTGGGTGGGTTCGCCCCGCGACGTCCGCCATTCGTACTCGCGCCGGATCGCGCTCGCGAACCCCAGCTCCAGGAGGGTGTTGAAGGCGCCGTCGGCCGCTTCCAGGACCGTCCCGAGGAGGCGGTCCAGGTCGTCCGGGGTGACGACCGAGAGGGGGAGGCGCGCCGTGAGGTAGACGTCGCCGAGCGGGTCGACCGCGTACGCCATCCCGTACAGCTTGAGGTTGCGCTCCAGCAGCCAGCGGTGGACGCCCGCCTCGTTCTCGTCGGGGTGGCGGATGACGAACGCGTTCAGCGAGAGCGAGTGGCGGCCGACCCGCAGGGAGCAGGTGGTGCTCAGCTTGCGGGTGCCGGGCAGCTGGACGACGTACGTGCCGGGCTGGGGGTTCTCCCAGGTCAGCTCGGCGCCGGACAGCGTGGACTCGATGATCGCGGCGGTGTCAGCCATGGTGGGAGCGTACGCGACGGCGGTGATCATGCATCGCCGCGGTGTACACGTCGGCGGTCCCGCTGGCGGCGGTGTCCCAGCCGAAGTGCTGGGCGTGCCGTGCGGCGGCGGCGCCCATGCGGGCCGTGAGGCCGTCCTCGTCGACGAAGCGGCGCAGGGCGCGGGCGTAGTCGACGGGGTCATGGCCGGCGACGAGGATGCCCGTGGTCCCGTCGTCGACGGCGACGGGCAGGCCCCCGACGGCCGCGGCGAGGACGGGTGTGCCCGTGGCCTGGGCCTCGATGGCGACGAGCCCGAAGGACTCGCTGTACGAGGGCATGACCAGGACGGACGCCGCCCGGAACCAGTCGGCGAGCTGGTCCTGGGCCACCGGCGGGTGGAAGTGGACGAGGTCGGTGATGCCGAGCTTCGCGGCGAGCTTCTGCAGCCCCTCGGGCTTGGCGAGGCCGCTGCCGCTGGGGCCGCCGACGACGGGGACGAAGAGGCGGCCGCGGAGGGAGGGGTCGCGGTCGACGAGTTCGGCGACGGCGCGCAGCAGGATGTCGGGGGCCTTGAGGGGCTGGATGCGGCCCGCGAAGAGGGGGATCACGGCGTCCTGCGGCAGGCCGAGCCGGGCGCGGGCGGCGGCGCGACCGTCGCCGGGGGTGAAGCGGTCGAGGTTCACGCCGGGGTGGACGACGGCGACCTTGCCGGGGTCGGCGTCGTAGTGCCGGACGAGTTCGTCGGCCTCTTCGGCGGTGTTGGCGATCAGCCGGTCGGCGGCGGTGACGATCTGGGTCTCGCCGATGACGCGGGCGGCGGGCTCGGGGGTGTCGCCCTCGGCGAGCGCGGCGTTCTTGACCTTGGCCATGGTGTGCATGGCGTGGACGAGGGGGACGCCCCAGCGTTCGGCGGCGAGCCAGCCGACGTGGCCGGAGAGCCAGTAGTGGGAGTGGACGAGGTCGTAGTAGCCGGGGCGGTGGCCGGCCCAGGCCTGCATGACGCCGTGGGTGAAGGCGCACAGCTGGGCGGGGAGCTCCTCCTTGGCGAGGCCCTCGTAGGGGCCCGCGTCCACGTGCCGGACGAGGACGCCGGGGGCGAGCTCGACGACGGGCGGCAGGCCGCCGGTGGTGGCCCGGGTGAAGACCTCCACCTCGATGTTGATCGCGGCGAGGCGGCGGGCCAGCTCCACGATGTAGACGTTCATGCCGCCGGCGTCGCCGGTGCCGGGCTGGTGCAGGGGGGAGGTGTGCACGCTGAGCATGGCGACGCGGCGGGGCTTGCGGTGGTGGCCCACGGCCGGGAGGCGCAGGCGGGGCGCGTCCTGGCGGGCACCGCGGGCGGCGGCGATGCGGCCGCTGATGCTGCCGCCGAGGCGGGACACGTACTGGCTCAAGGGAGCAGTTCCTCTCGCTCGGATCGCGCGGACGGCGGGCTGTGCGGTGTGCCGGTGGGGCGGCACGGATGACGGCATGCGTGTGACGGCATGCGTGCGGGAGCGCGCGCGGCGCCCTGCAAGGAGTGCAACCCGAACGGCCGTCCCCCGCATTCCGGGGAAGGGGAACTTCTGCCCGGCAAGCCGCATTTTTTTGCGGGCCGGGCGCTCCGCTTACGCTCGGCGCATGGTCTCCCGCAGCACTCCGCCACCCCCGAAGCGCCCCGTGGGCACCGTGACGCGCGGGACGACGAACCCGAACCGGCTGCGGCGCATGGACCGCTGGATCGCCGCCGTGCACGGGGCGGCGCTGCGCCGGGCGGACGCGCCGGTGGCGGTGGACCTGGGGTACGGGGCGGCGCCGTGGACGGCGGTGGAGCTGCTGGCGCGGCTGCGGGAAGCGGCGCCGCGGGTGCGGGTGGTCGGGATCGAGATCGAGCCCGCCCGGGTGGCGGGGGCGAAGCCGTACGAGCGGGAGGGGCTGAGTTTCCGGCACGGGGGGTTCGAGGTGCCGCTGGAGGGCGGGGAGCGGCCCGCGCTGATCCGGGCGGCGAACGTGCTGCGGCAGTACGAGGAGGAGCAGGTCGAGGCGGTCTGGGGGCGGCTGTGCGACCGGCTGGCGCCGGAGGGGCTGCTGGTGGAGGGGACCTGTGACGAGATCGGCCGGCGGCACGTGTGGGTGGCGCTGGGGCCGGAGGGGCCGCGGACGGTGACGTTCGCGACGCGGCTGGGTTCGCTGGAGCGGCCGTCGGACCTGGCGGAGCGGCTGCCGAAGGCGCTCATCCACCGGAACGTGCCGGGGGAGCCGGTGCACGCGTTCCTGCGGGACTTCGACCGGGCTTGGGCGGCGGCCGCGCCGTACGCCTCGTACGGGGCGCGGCAGCGGTGGATCCGGACGGCGCGGGCGCTGGCCGGCGACTGGCCGCTGGCGGACGGGCCGGTGCGGTGGAGGCAGGGGGAACTGACGGTGCGGTGGGAGGCCTTGCGCCCGGCGGGGTGAACCTCGCGCGGTGGGGAACCGGCAGTGGGAGCGGCCCGTTGAGTCGTGCGGGGTGGACGGTGCGTGGCCGGTCATGATCGGAGCGGAATCCGGAGGGTGTTGGAATTCGCCGGTTCATGGCACCATCCCGGAGACAGTGCGAAGTTACTGATGAATAGTCAGATCTGATGTCGGGTGACATCCGTGGCATCCACTCTGACTCGGGGCGCCTGGGGGAGCCATGGGGACCGTGAAGCGAGCGCCGTCGCGGCGGATGGGGACGTCCGCCCTGACCCTGCTGTGCGCGATGGCGATACTGACGGCCCCCGGTCTCGCGACGGGTGCGGCCTTCGCGGCCCCCGCCGCCCCCGCCGCCCCGTCGGCGCCCGCAGCTCCTCTACCGCCAGGCCGGCAGCGCGACGGACGCGTACAACCTGGCGGAGAGCGAGACCAAGGCGCAGTCCGAGCGGATCGTCCAGATCGCCAAGCTGGTGGTGGCGGGCCAGGACCGGATCTCCACCCTGAAGGACCGCGCGGGGGCCGCCGCCCGCGCCCAGTACCGCTCGAACGGCCTGCCGCCGGGCGCGCGGCTCGCGTTGAGCGACAGTCCGTCCGACTTCCTCGACGGGGCGGGCCGGTTGCGGCAGGGCGAGAAGGCCACCACGGACCTGCTGGCGGAACTGAACCGCACCCAGGCCGATTTGGAGCGGTACGCGAAGGACGCCGGGGCCGTCTGGCAGAAGATGGAGGAGAACCGGGTCAAGAAGGAAGCCGCCAAGAAGGAGATCGAGGGCAAGATCAAGGCGGCGGAGGACCTGGAGAGCAGGCTGGCGGCCGAGGAGAAGGCCCGGCTGCTCCAGCTGGAGCAGGAAGCCCAGTACCAGGCGCAGACGGCGTGGCTGTCGTCGGGCGCGATGAAGGACGTCAAGGGCCTGGCCTCGGATGCCGGGAAGCGGGCGGTGCAGTTCGCCACCGCGCAGATGGGCAAGCCGTACGTCTGGGGTGCGGAGGGTCCGGCGTCCTACGACTGCTCGGGACTCACCTCGCAGGCGTGGCTGGCGGCGGGCCGGCCGATCCCGCGCACCTCGCAGGAGCAACTGCGGCTGCTGCCGAAGGTCGCACTGAAGGACATGCGGCCGGGGGACCTGATCATCTACTTCGACGACGCGAGCCATGTCGGGATGTACGTCGGGGACGGGGCGATCGTGCACGCACCCCGGCCGGGGCGGAACGTGACGATGGCCGGCGCCGGCTCGATGCCGATCAAGGCCGTGGTCCGCCCCGACGCGTAGGCCGGCCCGGACGACGCCGGGGCCGCCGCGCGGGGCCGTCTCACCGCCCCGCGCAGCGGCCCCACCCGCACCCGAGCCGTGACGTTGGTCATTGCAGGTGGGCGGGTTTCCGACGGGATGGGGGCATATGACACCCGGCCCCGACCGTTTCGGCATTCCCCCGCCCCACCCCCGCCCGCTAGGGTCCCGGCATGAGCGCACTTCCGGGGGGAGGCAAGGAACCGGAGACGATGCCCGTACCTGTACCGCGGCAGAGGGAAACCCCCGCCCCGGAGAACGGCGGCCCCGCCCCCCAGACGGCGGCGGCCTCGCTGACCCTGCTGGTCATCGAGGACGACCCCGCGGGCGGCCTCACCGTCCCCGAGATCCTCGACGCCACGGCC
>NZ_JZWV01000855.1 GCF_000966975.1 Streptomyces katrae
GGGAACGGTGGAAGGGCGGGGCGGGGAGACGGCTCCGCGCAGCGGCCCACCCGCACCCTTATATCGGGCATACACGGTTCTGTCGGGCTTCTCAGCCAGGACTCAGGAAGCTCTCATGATCCGCGGACAGAGTCACAGACATGACCGAGAGCTTCCGCCGCGAAGGCGAGTACCCGCAGGAGAACCGCCCGGCCCCGCACTCGCCCTTCGGCGAGGACTGGCAGCGCGGACGTGACCGGCTGGCTCAGGACGCCATGGGCGGCGGCGGGTCCTACCCGCCGCCGCCCGCGTACCCCCCGGCCGCCCCGGGGTGGAACGAAGCCCACCAGCCCCCGGCGGCGACGGTCATCCAGGGCGAGACCGTCACCGCCGGAGACGGCAACGGCGGCGGCCACAACGGCCACAACGGCTGGACCACCTGGGGCGACGCCGCCCCGCCCCCCGCCCCCCGTGCCAAGCGCCCCGTCGCCCTCCTCGCCGCCGTCGCCCTCGCGGCGGCCGTCGTCGGTGGCGGTACGGCCGCCGCCGTGCAGCAGTTCCTCGGACAGAACGGGACCAACGGACCCGGCTTCCCCGGTACCAACGTCTCCCAGTCCAGCAACGGCACCGTCTCCGGCGTCGCCGAACAGGTCAGCCCCTCCGTCGTCCGCATCGACACCCGCACCGCCTCCGGCACGGGCACCGGCTCCGGCATCGTCATCACCGCCGACGGCGAGATCGTCACCAACAACCACGTCGTCAACGGCGCCTCCGAGATCCAGGTGACGATGAGCGACGGCAAGAAGTACACCGCCAGGACCGTCGGCACCGACCCCGACAAGGACCTCGCCCTGATCAAGCTCCAGGGCGCGAGCGGCCTCAAGCCCGCCAAGCTCGGCAACTCCGACCACCTCAAGGTCGGCGACCAGGTCGTCGCCATCGGCTCCCCCGACCGCCTCACCGGCACGGTGACCAGCGGCATCGTCTCCGCGCTCGACCGCGAGGTGAACGTGCCCAAGTCCGAGGGCCAGCAGCAGCGCGGCCGCCAGGGCGGCGGTGGCGGCGGCTGGCCGTTCTCGTACGACGGCTGGCAGTTCAACGGCGACACCGGCTCGAACACCACCTCCTACAAGGCCATCCAGACGGACGCCTCCCTCAACCCGGGCAACTCCGGCGGTGCTCTCGTCAACATGAACGGCGAGATCGTCGGAATGCCGTCCGCGATCTTCTCCCCGTCCAACGACAGCTCCAGCGCAGGCAGCGTCGGCCTCGGCTTCGCCATCCCCGTCAACACCGTCAAGGCCGACCTCGCCAACCTCCGCAAGGGCGGCAGCGGGTCCGGCGGCGCCTCCGACGGGAGCGGGAACGGGAACGGCAACGGGTTCGGCATCTCCCTCGGGTCCTTCTGACACCCTGGGACGGGACCAGCCCGGACCAGCCCGGACCAGCCCGGCCGGCCCGCGCGGCCCGGCCCGGTCCCGTGAACCGAACACCACCACCCCAGGGGGCCACGAATGAATCCCGCCGAAGGCGACCCGCAGCGGATCCTCGTCGTCGACGACGAGCCGGCCGTGCGCGAGGCCCTGCGCCGCAGCCTCGCCTTCGAGGGGTACGACGTGCGGACCGCCGTCGACGGCGTCGACGCCCTCGACCAGGCGGCCTCGTACGCCCCCGAGCTGATCGTCCTCGACATCCAGATGCCCCGCATGGACGGTCTGACCGCGGCCCGCCGGCTGCGCGCCGCCGGCAGCGTCACCCCGATCCTGATGCTGACCGCCCGCGACACCGTCGGCGACCGCGTCACCGGCCTCGACGCCGGCGCCGACGACTACCTCGTCAAACCCTTCGAGCTGGACGAGCTCTTCGCCCGCGTCCGCGCCCTGCTGCGCCGCAGCTCCTACGCCACCCCCGCCGCCGGCCCGGCGCAGCCCGAGGACGTGCTGACCTTCGGCGACCTGCGCATGGACCTCGCCACCCGCGAGGTCACCCGCGGCGGGCGGCAGGTGGAGCTGACCCGTACGGAGTTCACCCTGCTGGAGATGTTCCTCGCGCACCCGCGCCAGGTCCTGACCCGTGAGCAGATCCTCAAGACGGTCTGGGGCTTCGACTTCGAGCCCAGCTCCAACTCCCTCGACGTGTACGTGATGTACCTGCGCCGCAAGACCGAGGCCGGCGGCGAGCCGCGCCTGGTGCACACCGTGCGCGGCGTCGGCTACGTGCTGCGCGCCGGCGAGGGCGGGCCCGAATGACGAGCCCCGCCGCCCGGTTCCGCACCCTGCCGCTGCGCTCCCGGCTGGCGCTGCTGGTGACGGTCGCGGTGGCGGTCGCGGTGGCCGCGGTGGCGGGGGTGGCGTGGGTGATGGTCCGGGCTCAGCTGAACGAGCAGCTGAACCAGTCCCTGCTGTCGACCCAGCCCGACGAGCAGGTGGTGCGCACCCTGCGCGAGGGTTGCGTGACCCGCCCGGCCGTCGGGACGCCGAACATCGCCGAGGAGCTCGGCCCGACCGTCCAGATCGTCACCGCGGACGGCGCCCGCTGCCTGGTGAGCGGACGCAGCGACCTGCCGGTCTCGGGGGCCGACAAGGCCGTCGCCGCGGGCCTGAGCGCCAAGAGCCTGCACGACGCGACGACCGGCGACGGCACCAGGATGCGCGTCTACACGATCAACAAGCACCTCACCAACGGCGCGTCCTTCGGGGTCTCCATCGCCAAACCCCTCGCCGACGTCGACCAGCCCCTCTCCACCCTGGCCTGGGTCCTGCTGCTGGTCTCCGGCATCGGTGTCGTCGGCGCGGGCGCGGCCGGGCTGTGGGTGGCCCGGACCGGGCTGCGGCCGGTCGACGAGCTCACCGGGGTGGTCGAGCACATCGCCCGCACCGAGGACCTCACGGTCCGGATCCCCGAGGAGGGCGACGACGAGACCGCCCGGCTGTCGCGGTCCTTCAACTCGATGACCGCGGCCCTGGCCTCCTCCCAGGAGCGCCAGGCCCAGCTGATCGCGGACGCCGGGCACGAGCTGCGGACCCCGCTCACCTCGCTGCGGACCAACATCGAGCTCCTCGCGCGCAGCGAGGAGACCGGCCGGGCCATCCCGCCCGAGGACCGCCGGGAGCTGCTGGCCTCACTGAAGGCACAGATGACGGAGCTGGCCTCGCTGATCGGGGACCTCCAGGAGCTGTCCCGCCCCGACGCCGCCCCGCACGCCCCGCTCGGGGTGGTGGCCCTGCACGAGATCGCCGGTACGGCCCTGTCCCGGGCCCGGCTGCGCGGTCCCGAGCTGCGGTTCGACGCGGAACTGGAGCCCTGGTACGTGCGGGGTGAGGCGGCCGCGCTGGAGCGGGCGGTGGTGAACCTGCTGGACAACGCGGTGAAGTTCAGCCCGCCGGGCGGTGCGGTCGGGGTCTCGCTGCGGGCGGGCGAGCTGACCGTACGGGACCACGGGCCGGGCATCCCGGCCGAGGACCTCCCGTACGTCTTCGAACGGTTCTGGCGCTCCGAGTCCGCCCGGGCCCTGCCCGGCAGCGGGCTCGGCCTGTCCATCGTGGCCCGTACGGCCGCCCGCTCGGGCGGCACCGCCGAACTGCGGGCGGCGGCGGACGGGGCCGGCGGCACGGAGGCCGTCCTGCGGATCCCGGGCGCCCCGACGCCGCCGCCGTCGGACCAGCCGTCGGCGCGGGGGTCAGTTGTGCCGGATCAGTGAGGCGACCAGGCCGGAGCGGGTGTTGGGGAAGTCCATCGGCACGATGCCCAGCCCGGTCCGGCCGGCCAGTTCGGCGCCGTCGACGAAGGCGTGGACCTGCGGGTTGAGCCGGTCCGAGTTCCAGCGCGGGGGCATGTAGGCGGCGGTGCTGGTGTAGTTCACGAAGAGCTTGCCGGGCTGCTGGACGGCCTTGCGGAACTGGTCCTCTATCCGGCCGCGCTTGGCGAAGGGCTCGGTGTTGTAGTCGTCCTGGATGTCGAAGACCCCGCCGTCGCCGTAGCGTAGGCCCGGCAGGCCGGCGTTGTCGGCGAGGAGGACGACCCTGCCGCGGGCCTGGCCGAGGGTGGGCAGGGTGTCGGCGATCCGGAAGAGCGGGCGCCAGCCGCGGTGGTCGAGGTAGTCGTCGAAGACGGCGCGGAAGGTGGCGTCGCTCTCGGTGGAGTACTCCTGCTTCACGCGCATCAGGACGGTCTCCGAGGGGTGCGCGGCGAGGAAGGCGGCGCAGGCGACGAGGACGTCCCCGAACATCAGGTTCTGGAAGAACGCGGCGTGGTGGATGGCGAACGAGCCGCCCGTCACCCGGCAGCGGACGTCGAGGAAGCGGATGCCGGAGTCGAGCTGCTCGGCGATCGAGGTGTTCTGGCAGGCGACGTAGAGGCCGCCCAGGCGGGCGCCGGAGTCGTGGGTGCCGGGGATGGTCATGCGCTGGAGGGCGGTGGAGTCGGGGAGGGCGGCCATCCAGTCCTGGGGGCCGAGGGTTCTGGTGGCGGGGGTTCTGGTGGCGGGGGTTCTGACGGTGAGGCCCCGCGCGGAGGCCGGGGCGGCCGCGCCCAGCCCGAGTGCGGTGGCGCCGGCGGCCGCCGTGAGTGCGCCGGTCAGGAGTCCAGTGCCATGCCCGCCCCTTTGTCCGCAGTCCGCTGTCCGTCGGCCGGTCGTCGGCCGGTCGTCGGCCGTCGTGGCCGGACCGGATTATGGCGTGCGGAGCGTGGGGTTACTACCCGTCGGTACGGGCGGGTTCGCCGAGCAACTCGACCATCGTGCGCAGCCCTTGGACGAGTTCCGTGCCCGTCGGCGCGTGCTCCGGGTCGGTGAGGGCCTGGACCATGACCCCGCTCAGCAGGGCGATGTGCAGGGAGCCGAGGGAGCGGACGTCCTCCTCGGTGACGGCCTCCTCCGGCACCCCGCGCAGCGCAGCGGCGACCATGCGCCGGTTGCGGCGCTGGCCCTCCGCGAGGATCGCGAGCAGTTCGGGCGAGGACTGGGCGTGGACGAAGGCCTCTACCGAGGCGGTCCAGAGCCAGCTCATCTCGCCGAAGTCGCGGATCTTGCGGTCCCAGGTGTCGGCGTAGCGCTGCTCGGCGGTGTCGCCCTGCCCGGTGAGCCGGCCGGCGCCGGCCGCCCACTCCTCCATGGCGGCGAACAGCGCCTGGTTGAGGAGCACCTCCCGGGAGCCGAAGTGGTAGCCGATCGCGGCCATGCTCACCTGCGCCGCCGAGGCGATGTCGCGCACCGTCGTGCGCAGGTAGCCCTTCTCCTCCAGGCACCGGCGCGCTCCGGCCAGCAGGTCCTCGCGATTTCCCATGCCGGGATCGTAGCCGGGCCGATTTTTGGGCGGTTGCCCTACACGCATGTATTGCGCACTTGCCCAACTGCTGGCAGGCTGAAGCCGTCCGCACCGGACACCGACGCACGAGCACCGACGAACGAGCACCGACGAACGGGGAGAGCCGAACCATGCGCCACACGCTGGACATCGACGGACGCACGCTGTCGTACCTGGACTCCGGCGGCACCGGCCGCCCGCTGCTCGCCCTCCACGGCGGCATGTCCGAGGCCCGGGCCTTCACCGGCCTGGCCACCGCCCTCGGCGAGGAGTGGCGGGTCATCGCCCCCGACCAGCGCGGCCACGGCGACTCCGACCGGGCCCCGGACTACCGCCGCGAGGGCTACGTCGCTGACGCCGTCGCCCTCCTCGACCACCTCGGCCTCACCGAACCGGTCGCCCTCCTCGGCTACTCCCTCGGCGGCCTCAACGCCTACCACCTGGCCGCCGCCCACCCCGACCGGATCGGGGTCCTCATCGGCGTCGACGCCAACATCGACATCCACATCCCCGCCGGCCCCCACTGGTTCGACTTCCTCGGCGCGCTGCCCTACACCGCCCCCACCCGCGAGGAACTCCTCGCCGCCGTCGACCCGGCCGCCCTGCCCTTCGTCGCCGACGGCGTACGCCCCCTCCCCGGCGGGGAGGGCTGGCGGCTCGCCTTCCACGGCCAGGACATGCTCGACTCCATCCGCGCCTGCGCCGGCGACCACTGGGACACCTGGCTCGCGAGCACCTGCCCCGCCCTGCTGATCCACGCCACCGGGAGCCAGGCGCTCCCGCAGGCCACGGCCACCGCGATGGTCACCCGCCGCCCGAACACCGCGTACACCCCCCTCGACGGCGATCACTTCGTCCCGTTCACCGACCCGGAGGGCTTCCACGCCGCCGTCGCCGAGTACCTGGCCAAGGTCTGAGGGGGATCCGAGGCGGATCTGGGGGGATCTGAGGGGGAACAGAGAGAGGGGCGGCGGGCCTTCCGGCCCGCCGCCCCTCTCCGCGTCCTGCTGTTACTTGACGACCGTGATCCGGTCCGCCTTCGGCGGGGCGATCGGGGCCGCCGCCGACGACTTCGCCAGGAGGGCGTTGAACGCCTCCAGGTCCGGCACGCCGACCAGCTTGTTCTTGTGCTCCTTCAGGACCGTGAAGCCGTCACCGCCGCCCGCGAGGAACTCGTTCATCACGACCCGGTAGGTCTTGGCGGGGTCGATCGCCGCGCCGTTCAGCTTCACCGAGTCCACGACGATCCGGTCCGCGCCCGTCTTCGTCATGTCCAGGGTGTAGGTGAAGCCCTTCGAGACCTGCAGGATCTTCGGGTTCGCACCGTTGACCGGACCGGTGACCTGCTGCTGGAGCGCGGTGATCAGCTGCGCGCCCGTCAGGTCCACCACGTCCAGCAGGTTGTTGAACGGCTGCACCGTGTACGACTCGCCGTACGTCACGACACCGTCGCCCTCGTCACCGGCCGCCTTGTACGCCAGGTCGGCGCGGATGCCGCCCGGGTTCATGATGGCCAGCTGCGCGCCGCCCTTGTCGGCCGCGGAGGTCGCGTCCAGCTGCGCGTCGGCGATCAGGTCACCCAGCGGCTTCTCCGGCGCCTCCGAGCCGCGGCCCGCGATGTCGGCGGAGATGTAGCCCATCGGACGGTTGGCGACCGGCGCCGCCAGCTTCTTCCAGCGGTCGATCAGCTCGGTCATGTCCGGGGCCTTCGGCAGGTCCCGGCTGACGACCTTGTTCAACGGCTTCGGCGACTGCACCGGCGTACGGACGATGTCCTTGGTCGCGCGGTCGTAGGTCAGCGTGGTGTCCGTGAACAGCCGGCCGTAGGACGCGGCCGAGGTGACCGTACGCGGGTTGCCCGCCGGGTCCGGGATGTTGCACGAGTACGCCTGGTGGGTGTGGCCCGTCACCAGCGCGTCGACCTTCGGGCTCACGTTCTTGGCGATGTCGACGATCGCACCCGAGATGCCCGCGCCGGCATCCGGCACGTTGCAGTCGTAGTTGTACGCGCCGCTCGCCGGCAGACCGCCCTCGTGGATCAGCGCCACGATCGACTTCACGCCCTGCTTGTCCAGCTCGGCCGCGTACTTGTTGATCGTCTCGACCTCGTCGCCGAACTTGAGGCCCTTCACGCCGTCCGCCGTGACGACGTCCGGCGTGCCCTCCAGGGTGACGCCGATGAAGCCGATCTTCACGTCCCCCTTCTTCCAGATGAAGGTGGGCGACATCAGCGGACGCTTCGTCTTCTCGTCCGTCACGTTCGCGGCGAGGTACTTGAACTCCGCTCCCGAGTAGGTCTTGCCGTACTCGAAGCAGCCTTCAACCGGATGACAGCCGCCGTACTGCATCCGGCGGAGCTCGTTCTTGCCCTCGTCGAACTCGTGATTGCCCACGCTCGTCACGTCGAGGTTCAGCTTGTTCAGCGCCTCGACGGTCGGCTCGTCGTGGAAGAGACCGGACAGCATCGGGCTGCCGCCGATCATGTCGCCGGCCGCGGCCGTGACGGAGTACTCGTGGCCCTTGCGGGCCTCGCGCAGAGCGGACGCCAGGTACTCGACGCCGCCCGCGGGTATGGCCTTGGTGGTGCCGTCGGCCTGCAGTTCGGCGACCGTGCCCGAGGAGCCCTGCGGCGGCTCCAGCGTGCCGTGGAAGTCGTTGAACGACAGCATCTGCACGTCGACGGTCCGGCCCTTGGCGACCGGAACGCCGCCACTGGCGGCACCGGCGGGCAGGGCGGCGGCGACCATCGCGCCGGCACCCGCGGTGAGGGCGAGGGCGCCGAAGGTCAACCGGCGCGCCGTGCGGTGCCGTTGTGGCTTCGCTGACATCTGTTCCCCTTTTTGGACAGCGAGACAACTGGGAGGTGCCCGCAGCCTATGGTCAACGCGCGTAGCACCAACAGGGGGGTGCGGGTTGCGAGCTGGTTACGCGCGGCCGTCGGGCGGTGTCGGTCGTAGGCTCGGAGCATGACTGACGCAGCGACGGGCCCGGACACGGGACGGCACATCGAGATCCTCGACGAACTGACGGACGAACAGGCCGAGGCGGTCCTCGGACTGATCCAGGACGCGGCCCGCACCGACGGCACCACCGCCGTCTCCGAGCAGGGCCGCCTCCAGCTGCGCGGCGGCCCCCGCGAGGGCATCCGCCACTTCCTGGCCACCGCCGACGGCAAGCTCGTCGCGTACGGGCAACTGGAGGACACCGACCCGGTGGAGGCCCCCGCCGCCGAGCTCGTCGTCCACCCGGCGCTGCGCGGCCGCGGCCACGGGCGCGCCCTGGGCACCGCCCTCCTCAACGCCTCCGGCAAGCGGATCCGGGTGTGGGCCCACGGCGGCAAGTCCGCCGCCCGGCACCTCGCGCAGGTGCTCGGGCTGACCCTCTTCCGCGAACTCCGCCAGCTGCGCCGCCCCCTGGGGCCCGACTCGCCCCCGCTGCCCGATCCCGTGCTGCCGTCCGGGGTGACCGTCCGCACCTTCGTCCCCGGACAGGACGACACGGCCTGGCTCGCCGCCAACGCCGCCGCCTTCGCCCACCACCCGGAGCAGGGCTCCCTGACGCAGCGCGACCTCGACGACCGCGTCGCGCAGCCGTGGTTCGACCCGAAGGGGTTCTTCCTGGCGGAGCGGGAGGGCGAACTGGTCGGCTTCCACTGGACGAAGGTCCACGCCGAGGAACAGCTCGGCGAGGTCTACGTCGTCGGCGTCCGCCCGGGCGCCCAGGGCGGCGGCCTCGGCAAGGCCCTGACGGCGATCGGCCTCCACCACCTGGCGGGAGCCGGCCTGCCGACGGCGATGCTCTACGTCGACGCCGACAACCCGGCGGCCCTGGCGGTGTACGAGGGGCTGGGGTTCACGACGCACGAGGTGGACCTGATGTACCGCACGGAGAGCTGAGGGGGGCCGCGGCACGGGCGCGCCGGGCGGGGCGTTTCCCCCTCCGCCCCTTCCGCTTCGGCCGCTTCGGCCTCTTTCCCCTCGTGCGCCGGGCGACTGGGCACTCGCGCTGCGGGCCCGCCATCTCCCCCTCGAGGG
>NZ_JZWV01000849.1 GCF_000966975.1 Streptomyces katrae
CGGCCAGCGCATCCGGCTCCGCACCGCCCGCAACCTCACCGAGGCCACCCGGCTGCTCACCCCCGACGTGCACTGCGTGCTGCTCGACCTGGCGCTGCCCGGCCCCGGCGAGGACGGTTTCGGCGCCCTGCGCGAGGTCCTGCGCATCGCACCCCGCCACGCCGTACTCGTGCTCACCGCCGAGGCCGACGCGGACCGCGCCGCCGAGGCCGTCCGGGTCGGCGCCCAGGACTTCCTCTTCCGCGACGAGCTCGACGGCCGGCTCCTCAGCCGCGCCATCCGCTACGCCGTGGAGAGAAAGCGGGCCGACATCGCCCAGTACAAGCTTGCAGAATCGAAACTTCGGGCCCAGGAGAACGCCCGCCTGGAGCGCGGCCTGCTCCCCACCCCCCTCCTGGAGGGCTCCGGCCTCCGCTTCGCCGCCCGCTACCGCCCCGGCCGCAGCCGGGCCCTCCTCGGCGGCGACTTCTACGACGCCGTCCGCACCCCCGACGGCACCGTCCACGCGATGATCGGCGACGTCTGCGGCCACGGCCCCGACGAGGCCGCCCTCGGCGTCGAGCTGCGCATCGCCTGGCGCGCGCTGACCCTGGCCGGGCTGTGCGGGGACGACCTGCTCGCCACCCTCCAGGAGGTCCTGGAGGTGGAGCGGCCCTGCGAGGAGATCTTCGCGACCCTGTGCACGGTCGACATCTCCCCCGACGGCCGCAGCGCGGGCCTGTGCCTGGCCGGCCATCCGGCACCACTGGTCTCCCGCCCGGGCCGCGCCGCGCGGCTGCTGCCGTACGAGAACAGCGGCCCGGCGCTCGGACTGCTCCCCCGGGCCCGCTGGCCCCGCCGCCAGGTGGACCTGGGCGGCACCTGGAGCCTGATGCTCTACACGGACGGCCTCATCGAGGGCCGGATCGGCGAGGGCCGCGAGCGCCTCGGCCAGGACGGCATGGTCGACATGATCAACCGGCACCTGCAGGACGGCCTCAGCGGCGAGGGCCTGCTGGAGGCATCCGTCACCGAGGCCCGGCGCCTCAACGGCGGCGAGCTCACCGACGACGTCGCCCTCGTCCTGCTCTCCAGGAGCCAGGCCGTCTAGCGGCCGCCGTTGTAGGGGCCGTACGGGCCGTCGCTGCTGCTGCCGCCGCGGCGGCGGTTGCCGCCGCCGGAGACCTGCTTGAGGGCGGGGCGGACGTCGACGAAGAACACGATGGACGCCACCAGACCCGCGATCTGCAGGAACAGCATCCCGAGGAAGAAGTCCACCAGGACGGTCACGCCCAGGATGACCAGCCAGAAGGTCTTGGTCTGCTTGTCCGCCGCGCGGTAGGCGTCCTCACGCGCCAGGAGCGCGAGGACGAAGGCCACGACGGCGAGCGCCAGCATGGCATAGCCGAGCAACGGGAGGACCCCGTTATCGAACCCCTGCATCAGCATCGTCTCGACCGCCTTCTCGCATCCGGCATTTCTGACTCCACGCTACCGCCCGGACCGCCATCCGAAACGAGAACGAACCGGACACCCCGCGGGTGCCCGGTTCGCCCGCGGACCGGTCAGCTCTCCCCGGCCGCCTCGGAGACCGGCTTCCGGGTGCCGTTGCGGCGCGCGGCGGGCTTCTTCGCGGCCGGCTTCTCCTCGCCGGCCTCACCGGTGGAGGCCTCGGCCGGAGCCTCCTGGGCCGGCGCGGGCTCCGGCTCCACGACCTCGGCGATGTCCACGATCTCGTCGGCGACCTCGCCGCGCCAGGCACGTACGGCCTGTTCGCCGTGCTCGGCGACCCTGTCGTAGGTCTCCTTGGCCCGTACGGCGTACTCGGCGGCCACGCCGACCCCGCGCAGCGCCAGGTCCTGGGCGGTCTCGCCCAGCTTCTTCGGGTCGATCGCCCCGAAGACCTCGACGACCCGGGCCGTGACGGCCTCCTGGGCCACCTTGGCCTTCTCCTGCACGACCTTGGTGTCGGTGTCGAGGACGGCCTCGAAGCGGGCCGGGGCCTCGGCGCGCAGCTGCTCGATCAGGCCGGGCACCTTCTTGGCCTGCTGGAGCGCCAGGTCGGCGGTGCCGGCGGCGAAGTAGAGGGGGGTGGGGTCGGTGAGGGTCTTCTTCAGGTCATCGGCGATGGCCATGTGCGGGTCCTCCCGGATCCGGTCAGTTCGTGGGTGGCACCGCGCCGTCGGCGGCCGGTTCGTCCGCCGCCTTCTCCTTGCGGAACGCGTCGTAGATCTGGAGCAGCACTTGCTTCTGCCGCTCGTTGATCGACGGGTCCGAGAGGATGACGGCGCGCGTCTCCACCTCGTCCCGGTCCCGCTCGTCGAGGATCCCGGCCTGCACGTAAAGGGTCTCGGCGGAGATCCGCAGCGCCTTGGCCAGCTGCTGGAGGATGTCCGCGCTCGGCTTGCGCAGCCCGCGCTCGATCTGGCTCAGGTACGGGTTCGAAACCCCCGCCGCGTCGGCCAGCTGCCGCAGCGACAGCTGGGCCTGCCGCCGCTGCTCGCGGAGGTATTCGCCGAGGTTCCCGACGTTGAGCGATGCCATGCTCCGATCCTGCCGCACCCTGCTAACTATTGCAAGCGCTTGCTTGCAGGAGTATCCGCCCGGACCCGCCGGAAAAGATTTCCGCAGGGCTGTCACATCCGTGCGCGCCGCCGGGTCAGAGGGGTGTCGGACGCGAGAGAGCGACGACGAGAGACAGAAACAAAGACAGAGACAGTCCCCGAAGGAGCCCCGATGTCCACCACCGCCACCGTCGTCACCCTCGTCGCCGCCTTCATGGCCGGGTTCTCCGGCCTCTCGATCTTCCGCGGCGCCAAGTTCGTCACCGAGCCGCTCGTCGAGTACGGCGTCCCGAAGGGGATGTGGACCTTCCTCGCCACCGCCAAGGTCGCCGGAGCCCTCGGTCTCCTCGTCGGCTTCGCGGTCCCCGCCATCGGGACCGCCGCCGCGATCGGCCTGGTCCTCTACTTCACCGGCGCCGTGATCACCGTCCTGCGGGCCCGCTCGTACGCGCACGTCGCCTTCCCGCTGATCTACGCCGCCCCCGCCGCCGCCGTCCTGGCCCTGGTCTGAGACCGGGGCCGGGGCCGGTGACGGCCCAGGCCCCGGCAGGACAGCGGGCTCAGTCCTCCAGGGACGTCAGGTCCAGCGCCCCCAGGCGCTCCGGGTCCGACAGGACGTCGATCGCGACGATCCGCCCCTCCACCACCGTGAAGGCCATCACCGACACGGCCCGGTCCTTGCGGACCACCACGACCCCCGCGGCGCCGTTGATCAGCGCCGGGCGGACGAACGGCACGAGCGAGCTGTACGTGACCGCCTGGCCCGCCACCGTCCGCGCACCCGTGAGCACCACGGTCAGCGCACCGCCGGCCCCGCCGTCCGAACGCAGCACCACGTCCGGGTCGAGCACCGACAGCAGCGCCTCGAACCGCCCGTCCCGCGCCGCCGCGAAGAACGCGTCCACCGCCTCCCGCTGGCGCGCCAGGTCCTTGTCCGGAGCCGGAGCCTGGCCCTGCACCTTGCGGCGGGCACGACTGGCCAGCTGCCGGGTCGCCGCCGAGGTCTTCTCGACGAGCGGGGCGATCTCCTCGAACGGCACCGCGAACATGTCGTGCAGGACGAACGCCAGCCGCTCCAGCGACTCCATCACCACCATCAGCGCCAGCCCCACCGAGTCGGCCAGCATCACCTCCTGCTCCGGGTCGATCCGGCGCTCGGAGCCGATCAGCGGGTCCGGGATCCGCGTCTCCAGCCGCTCCATCGGATCCTCACGCCGCTGCTCGCGCGAGCGCAGCATGTTCAGGCAGATCCGCGAGATCACGGTCGTCAGCCACCCGCCGAGGTTCTCGACCTCGCTCACGTCGGTGCGCTCCAGCCGCAGCCACGTCTCCTGGAGGGCGTCGTCGGCCTCGCTGAGCGAGCCCAGCATCCGGTAGGACACCGCCCTCAGATGACTGCGGTGCTCTTCGAAACGCGCCGTCAGGCCGGCCATGTCCGTCGGATTCCTCAACGACGAGTTTTCGTCCACCTGTCACATTCCTTCCTCACTGCGGGTCAAGGCAGTAGACCGCACGCCCCCGTGAAATCGAACGGGTTCAATGCCGGGACGTCAACTCCCGTTCCATCGATCGGAGATGAGCCAGATGTCGGACACCACCGGATCCCCCCGCCCCCTCCTGGTCACCGGCGGCACCGGAACCCTCGGCAGCCTCGTCGTACCCCTCCTGCGGGAGGCCGGCGCCCCCGTACGGGTCCTCAGCCGCAACCCCCGCCCGGCCGCCGGCGGAGTCACCCACGTACGCGGCGACCTGCTCCGGGACGAGGGGCTCGACGCCGCCCTCGAAGGGGTGGAGACGGTGCTGCACCTGGCCGGCGGCCCCAAGGGCGACGACGTCGCCGCCCGCAATCTCGTGCGCGCCGCGAAGGCCGCCGGAGTGCGCCACCTGGTCCTGATCTCCGTCATCGGCGCCGACACCGTCCCCCTCGGCTGGTTCAGGACCAAGCTCGAAGCGGAACGGGCCGTCTCCGGGTCCGGGCTGCCCTGGACCACCCTGCGCGCCGCCCAGTTCCACGAACTGGCCCTGACCGTCGCCGAGAAGCTCGCCAAGCTGCCCGTGGTCCCGGTCCCCGGCGGGGTGCGCTGGCAGCCCGTCGACTCCCGCGAGGTCGCGGCCCGGCTCGTGGAGCTGGCGCTCGGCAAGCCCGCCGGCCTCGTCCCCGACCTCGCCGGGCCCGACGTCCGCACCCTCGGCGACCTGAGCCGCGACTACCTGCGGGCCCGCGGCAAGCGGCGCCTGATGATGCCCGTCCGGATGCCCGGGAAGGCCGGCCGGGCCTACCGCGCCGGGGAGAACCTCTCCCTCGACGGCGCGGTGCTGGGCGAGCGGACCTGGGAGGCCTTCCTCGCCGAACGCCTCGCCTCCTAGGTGTATTGACCCGCAGCGTTGTTCACACGGGTGATGGGCGGGCGTCC
>NZ_JZWV01000850.1 GCF_000966975.1 Streptomyces katrae
GTGTGGCAGCGGTGGTGGTTGTAGGTGTGGAGGAAGTCTGCCAGGGCTGCTGTCCGCTCGTCGTTGGATTTGTAGGGCCGCTGGTAGGCCCACTCGTCGAGCAGGGTGCGGTTGAAGCGTTCGACCTTGCCGTTGGTCTGTGGCCGGTAGGGCCGGGTCTTCTTGTGGGTGATGCCGGCCGCGGCCAGGGTCTGGGCGAACAGCTTGGACTTGTAGCAGGAGCCGTTGTCGGTCAGGACGCGCTCGACGGTGATGCCGTGGGCGGCGAAGAACGCGTTCGCCCGGGTCCAGAAGCCGGCGGCGGTCTCCTTGCGTTCGTCGGGGAGGACTTCGCTGTAGGCCAGGCGGGAGTGGTCGTCCACGGCGGAGTGGATGAAGGAGTAGCCGATCACGGGTTTGGAGCTCTTGCGCCGGGCGGTGGCGGCGATCTTGTTGTCCATGGCCTGGCGGCGGTCCATGACCCGGTGGCCGCCGCC
Organism: Streptomyces katrae; assembly: GCF_000966975.1. Taxonomy (GTDB): domain Bacteria; phylum Actinomycetota; class Actinomycetes; order Streptomycetales; family Streptomycetaceae; genus Streptomyces; species Streptomyces katrae. Next base: position 477 of record NZ_JZWV01000850.1, read on the forward strand.
GTTGGGGATGTTGCCGAGCTTCTTGATGTCGACGTGGACCAGCTCGCCCGGCCGGGCCCGTTCGTAGCGGCGGATGACCCGGCCGGTGGGCCGGTCGAGGAAGGCCAGGCGGTTGATGCCGTGGCGGACCAGGATCCGGTGGACCGTCGAGGCGGGCAGGCCGAGGACCGGGCCGATGCGGGCAGGTCCGAGCTTGCGGTCGATCCGCAGGCGGCAGACCCGGGCCTCGGCCGTGACCGGGGTGCGGTGCGGTGTCGTTCGGGGCCTGCTGGGCCGGTCGGCCAGCCCGGCCTCGCCCTCGGCCCGCCAGCGGCGGATCCACTTGTGGGCAGTCGGGCGGGATATGCCCATTTCGGCAGCCACATGAGCGACCGGACGCCCGGCGAGAACACGCTCGACCAGGATCCGCCTGCCGTGCAGGGTCAGCCGGGCATTACGGTGGGACACGAAGACCTCCGTGTGCGGTGTGGAGCCTAGACACCTCCACC
>NZ_JZWV01000851.1 GCF_000966975.1 Streptomyces katrae
CCTCCGAGGTGGCCGCCCGCACCGCGAGACCCCCGGCCGTCAGCGCCGACGCCGTCAGCGGCGCCTGCCGGGTACTGGTCTCGATCAGCAGGTGGCCGCCCGGAGCCAGCCAGCGCAGGGCCTGCGCCGCGACCCGGCGGTGGACGTCCAGGCCGTCCTCGCCACCGTCGAGGGAGACCAGCGGCTCGTGCACCCGGGCCTCCGCCGGCATCAGCGCGATCTCCCCGGTCGGCACGTAAGGGGCGTTGACCACCAGGACGTCCACCCGCCCGCGCAGCTCCGCCGGGAGCGCCGCGTACAGGTCGCCCTCCCAGACCGCTCCCCCGTACGGGGCCACGTTGCGCCGGGCGTACACCAGCGCGGCCGGGTCGATGTCGGCCGCGTGCAGCTCGACCCCGCCCGGCACCTGCGAGGCCACCGCCGCACCGAGGGCGCCGACGCCGCAGCACAGGTCCAGCACCACCGCCCCGGGCCGGGCCAGCCCCACCGCCTCCTCGGCGAGGAACTCGCTGCGCCGGCGCGGTACGAAGGCCCCCGCACCCACCTCCACGCGCAGCCCGCAGAACTCCGCCCAGCCGACCACGTGTTCCAGCGGCTCCCCCTCCACCCTCCGGGCCACCAGGCCCGCCAGCCGGCCCTCGTCGTCGCCGGCGGCCGCGATCAGCAGCTCCGCCTCCTCCTCCGCGAAGACGCAGCCCGCCGCGCGCAGCAATTCCACAGTCGATGTCACGTGATCAATCCTCGGTCGCCGGGTCATGCCTCAGAAGACGTCCGGGCACCACGGCCGGCGCGCGGTGCGGAACACCGCGTCGGCGAGCGCGAGCGCCCCCGGCCGCTCCTCGGTCACCAGCCCCAGCGCCGCCAGCCGCACCGCCGACTCGTCGCCGAGGTAGAGGGAGCCGAGCACGGACACGTCCAGGCGCAGGTCGGCCGGGTCCTCCGTACGGACGCAGGTACCGGCCGCCGCGTCCAGCCGGTAGCGGCCGTCCGCGAGCCCCGCCGCGTCCGCCACCTCCAGCACGAGGACCCCCGGCACGGCGTACGTCCGCGCGGCCAGGACCCGTTCCACGTCGAGCAGGCGCAGCCACATGAAGTCGGCCGTGGTCACCGGGCGGGCGGCGCGCGGGTCGGGCAGCAGCAGCGGGACGATGTCGTCGGGTGCCCGGTAGCCGGTGCGGACCTTCATCACCCAGTCGATGGAACACAGGAACCGCCACAGGGCGCGCTCCGCGTCCGGGGTCAGCGCGATCAGGTCCCTGACCGTGAGGGTGATCTGGGGGATCTTCGCGTCCGTCCAGTGTTCGTCGGCCGAGTACATCGCCAGACCGGCCGGCTCGCCCGCCGCGTCCCGGTACAGGGCGTAGAACTTGTCCTTGTAGCCGCGGGCGGAGAACTGCTGCTCCACGCCGGTGACGACGTTCCACCAGCGGGTGTTGCGGCTGACCGTGCCGTGCGAGACCGCCCGCAGCCGCTCGTGCAGCAGGGGTCCGGCCTCGCGGGCCTCGGACACGTCGATCAGGTCGATGCGGCCGCCGTCACCGGGGCCCGACCAGCGCGGGTCGACGCCGCTGCGCGCGATGTCGATCTCCCACTCGGCGGTGCCGGTGGCGGGCCCGTACCCGTACCGGCCGTAGATCGGGTACTCGGCGGCGATCAGGGTGGACACCACCTCACCGCGTTCCTTGGCCGCCCTCAGTTCGGTGGCCATCATCCGGGTCAGCAGGCCCTGGCGGCGGTGGGTGGGCGACACGCTCACGTTGGTGACGGCGGACGCGGGGACGGCCGCTCCGCCAGGGACGGTCAGTTCCTGGGCGAAGGAGCGGAAGGTGGCCACACAGCGGCCGGTGACGGCGTCGAAGGCTCCCTGGGTGCGGGCGAAGTCCGTGTACTTGGCCCGCTGGGCGACATCGGAGTCGGAGAACGGCGCCGGCTGCAGGAAGCCGGTGTTCACGGCCCGCAGCCACTCGGGGAGTTCGGATTCGGCGATCGGCCGGATGTCAGCACTCATATCCGGTCACGCTAACGGCCGTACCGGCCCGAGTCGCCCGAATTTACGGCCGCCCCTCGGCCGCCCTCGGCCGCCCTCACGCCAGCAGGTCGTCCACCTGTGCCTCGCCCTCCCGGTAGCGGCGGGTGATCTCCGCGCTGGAATCGTCCGCCGTCCGCTGGAGCTGCTGGCGGCGCCGTGAGACCTGCTGCTCGAAGCGGACCAGCCGGGCCATCGCCTCGTGCAGTTCGGCGTCCGTGCGCGCGTCCAGGTCCGAGAGCTCGACGTCGGACAGCATCTCGGCGGCCAGGAGCCGGAACTCCTCGCTCTGCGGGGTGCCGAGGGTGACGTGCCGGGCGGAGGCGCTGCGCCTGGAGGGGGCGTCGGCGAGGATCTCCGAGAGCCGGTCCACCACCGGCGCCTCGGGGTCGGTCCGCCGGGCGAGTTCGGCACGCAGGATGTCGATGCGGCCCTGCAGGAGTCTGCGGACGTAGCTGAGGTCGGCCTCGTCGCGCTGGGCGTCGCGGCGCAGGGCGCGCAGCTCGGGCAGCCCGAGCGCGGCGGCGGGGGTGGTCGGCCCCTCGGAGTCGCCGGTGCGCTGCGCGGGCGGCCGTACCGGAGGCGCGGCCGCGTCGCCGGGTGATGCGGGTGCAGGTGCGGAGGTACCAGAGGTGTTCATCGTTTCGTGTCCGTCCCCTCGACCGGTGCTGGGGGCACCGCCTGCAGGCATGGTGCCACTCTCCGTGGTGCGGACGCAGTCCCACGCCACCCGATCGGCCCCGGACGGATGCACTCCTGGTACACAGGTGGTATGCGAGCAGTGGTGCAGAGGGTGGACGGCGCGAGCGTCGTCGTGGCCGGGGAGACGGTCGGCGAGATCGTCGGCGAGGGATTGTGCGTGCTGGTGGGGGTGACCCACGACGACACCCCGGAGAAGGCGGCGGTGCTGGCCCGCAAGCTGTGGTCGGTGCGGATCCTGGAGGCGGAGAAGTCCTGCAGCGACGTGGACGCGCCGCTGCTGGTGATCTCCCAGTTCACGCTCTACGGGGACGCCCGCAAGGGCCGCCGCCCCACCTGGAACGCGGCCGCGCCCGGGCCGGTGGCGGAGCCGCTGGTGGACGAGGTCGTGGCGCAGCTGCGGGCGCTGGGCGCGACGGTGGCGACGGGCCGGTTCGGCGCGGACATGCGGGTCTCGCTGACCAACCACGGCCCGTTCACCATCGTCATCGACGTGTAGCCGCCGCTCCTACGGGGCTACGACGACCTCCTGCGCGGCCGGGGTGGTCCCGGCCAGCAGCGGGGCGTCCACCGGAACGTTCCGCTTGACCAGCGCGAGGGCGATCGGTCCGAGCTCGTGGTGGCGTACGGCGGTGGTGACGAAGCCGAGCTGACGGCCGTCCTCCCCGTCGGCGGCGAGCCGTACGGGCGCGCCGTGCGCGGGGAGCAGCACCTCGGAGCCGTCCAGGTGGAGGAAGACCAGGCGGCGCGGGGGCTTGCCCAGGTTGTGGACGCGGGCGACGGTCTCCTGGCCGCGGTAGCAGCCCTTCTGGAGGTGCACGGCGGTGCCGATGAGGCCGATCTCGTGCGGGATGGTGCGGTGGTCGGTCTCCAGGCCGAGGCGGGGCCGGTGCGCCTCGACGCGCAGGGCCTCGTAGGCGAGGAGTCCGGCGGCGGGGCCGTGGGCGGCGGCGAAGGCCTCCAGCCGCTCGCGCGGGAGGAACACGTCGCGGCCGTACGGGGTCTCCCGGACCACGAGCTCCTTGTCGAGCTCGGCGATGGAGCCGGCCGGGAGGTGGACGACGGCGAAGTCGGCGGTGCGGTCGGCGACTTCGACGCGGTAGAAGAACTTCATGGACTCCAGGTAGGCGATCAGCGCCTCCTGGGTGCCGGGCTCTACGTGCGCCCAGGTGGTCTCGCCGTCGTCGACGAGGAGGAGCTGGTGCTCGATGTGCCCGTTGGCGGAGAGGATCAGCGCCTCGGTGGCCTGCCCGGGCGGGAGTTCCGTGACGTGCTGGGTGATCAGCAGGTGCAGCCAGCTGAGCCGGTCCTGGCCGGTGACGGTGACGACCCCGCGGTGGGAGAGGTCGACGAAGCCTCGGCCGTCGGCGAGGGCGCGCTGTTCGCCGTAGAGCTCTCCGTAGTGGGCGGCGACGCCCTCGTCACGGCCTTCGGCCGCTACGGCGCCGGGAAGATGGAGCAAGGGGCTGCTGGTCATGCCACCAAGCCTACGACCCCGTACGGACGGCCCCGGGGCGCACCGGGGGCGCCAGGGCGCCGGAGACCCGCTAGGCGTCGGCCTGGCCGGGGGCGGGGGTGTCACGGCGGCGGGCGGCGGCGCACCGCTCGCACAGGCCGAAGATGGCGAAGTGCTTCATGTCGGTCTCGAAGCCGAAGGTGGTGCGCAGCTTCGCCGTGAAGTCGGCGGCGATGTCGAGGTCGGCCTCGATCACCTCGGTGCAGTCGCGGCAGACCAGGTGGATGTGGTGGTGCCGGTCGGCGAGGTGGTAGGTGGGGGCCCCGTGCCCGAGGTGGGCGTGCGAGACGAGGCCGAGCTCCTCCAGGAGCTCCAGCGTGCGGTAGACGGTGGAGATGTTGACGCCGGAGGCCGTCTTGCGGACCTCGGCGAGGATCTCGTCGGGCGTCGCGTGCTCCAGGGCGTCGACCGCTTCCAGCACCAGCTGGCGCTGCGGTGTCAGCCGGTATCCGCGCTGCCGCAGGTCGGTCTTCCAGTCGGTGGTCACCACCCGGCCAGTGTAAGCGCGCGAAGGGGACCGCGGCCCTGCCGCGGTCCCCTTCGTATTCGTACGCGTGCGCTCGGCTCAGCGGAAGAAGGCGATGCCGTCTTCCGGGAGCTCGGGGAGGTTGCGCGCCATGTCGGCGATCTCCTCCGGGGTGACGACCTTCTTGAGCTGGGCCGACATGTAGGGGCGCAGCTCGACCTCGGGGGTCGCCTTCTCGCCGACCCACATCAGGTCGCTCTTCACGTACCCGTAGAGGCGCTTGCCGCCGCTGTACGGGCCGGAGGCGGCGGTGCGGGCCACCGCGTCGGTGACGAGGTCGATCTGCGGCTTCTGGTCGGCGAGCTCGCCGTACCAGACCTCGACCACGCCCTGGTCGCGGACCATGACGATCTCGACCTTGCGGTCCTTGTCGATGCGCCAGTAGCCCGACTCGGATTCCAGGGGGCGCACCTTGTTGCCCTCGGCGTCGAGCACCCAGGAGTGGGAGGTGTACGCCAGGAAGTCCCGGCCGTCGTGGCTGAAGACGACTTCCTGGCCGAAGTTGCACTTCTCCTCGCCGGGGAAGTCGAACACGCCGGCGCCTTCCCAGGTGCCGAGGAGGAAGGCGAGGGGGACGAGACCCGGGTTCAGGTCGGACGGGATCTGGATCATGGTTGGCTGCTCAGGCGATCTGTGGGAGGGGTTCCGGGGCGGTCGGCCGGTCGGCTGTTAGCGCTGACCCTGGTAGAGCTTCTTGACGGCGAGGCCGGTGAAGGCGAGGACGCCGACGCAGACCAGGACCAGCAGGGAGGTGAAGAAAGCCTCAAGCACGGGGTGCTCCTCGGAGGATTCGGTGCGGGTGGACGGGGCCGGTCCCCAAGCCTACTGGCCCGGGGACCGGCGCACGCTGTGAGGTGGGCCGAACCGGCCCCCGCGCACTCAGCTGAGCAGCTGCCGCTGGAGGATCACCGCCTGGTGCAGCGGGACGGCTCCGGCGCCGCCCTTGCGGTTCTGGAGGATCAGGGCCTGGACGTCGCCCGACTGGACGCAGCCGACCCTGGTCTGCTCGTCGCCGAAGGGGACGGATTCCCGCAGCACGGAGATGCCGCTGGGGTCCGGGGCCGGCTGGGTGCGGGCCTGCTCCCAGGCGCTGTCCGGCTCCATGCCCTTGACTCCGTTGAGGTCGATTCCGCAGCCGGTGAAGGTGTCGGCGAACCCGGAGCCGTGGAAGCGCAGCAGGTAGACCCGGGTGCGGGTGCCGTCGGGGGTGGTCCAGCCGCGGGCGACGATCTGGCGCAGCCCGTTGTCGGCGAAGCCCTGCTTCATCTTCTCGCGCGCGGAGGGGTCGTACTCCTCCAGGAAGGTGTCGACGGTGACCGCCGAGTCCTTCTCCAGCTTCAGCCCGGGGTCGGGGGCGGAGCCGACGGGGGCGGGCAGGGTCAG
>NZ_JZWV01000852.1 GCF_000966975.1 Streptomyces katrae
CGGCGGTCCAGCGCAGGGCGGCCCGCAGGGCGCGGCGGTCCTTGGGGGCGGCCACGGCCCCGGGGGCGAGCGCCTCGGGGGCTCCGGGGGCCTGGGCGGCGGCCTCGGGGGCCGCCGGGGCCTCGGGGGTCACCGGGGCGGGGCCGGCGGTGGTGTTCTGCTCGGTCACACGGACTCCCCGGGGGACTTCAGGCGGGACAGCTGGTTCTTGAGGAAGCCGGTGGCCTCCAGCTTCGAGAGGCCCTGCTCCTTGGGCCCGTAGGCGCGGAGGCTGACCAGCACGTCGCCCTGCACGGCCACGCAGTAGAGGGAGTCGAGCTTCTCCTTGTTGTGCTCGCCCACGGCCAGCAGGGAGCACTTGGCGTCGGGGTAGCCGTCGACCTTCGGTGCGTCGCGGTCGTCGCCCGTGAGGTCGAGGAGCTTCTTGGAGACCTCCGAGAACGCGCCCACCGCCTTGGGGTCGGCCTGCATGAGGCGGATCTCGACGACCATGCTGCCGCCGCCGGAGGCGTAGGTCCGGGCGGCGAGGCCCTTGAGCTTCAGGTCGGCCAGCATGTCGTCGCGCTTCTTGCGGTCCGAGTTGGACAGCCCCTTGCGGGCCTCCTTGAAGGTCTCGGCCGCCTTCTCGCCGGACGCGAAGTAGTCGTTCCCGTCGCCCCCGAGGTCCGGGCCCGGCTCGAAACCGGACGGGACCGGCAGGAGCTTGCCGGTGAGCTCGTTGGGCGGCACCGGCGCGGCGTTCTCGGCCGAGGGCAGCTTGCCGCCGGCCTCGACCCAGTACGCGGTCGGCGCGCTCCGGTCGGCACCGGCGAGGGCGGAGGCCGCCCAGACCCCGCCGCCGGCGACGAGCAGCGCGCCGGCCACGGCCGCGGCGACGACGACCCGCTTGCGGCGGTTCACCACAGGTACGGGCCCGGCGGGAGCGGGGTCCCCGGAAGCGGGGGCCTCCGAA
>NZ_JZWV01000853.1 GCF_000966975.1 Streptomyces katrae
GCCGGGGCCTCGGGAGCCGGCGCCTCGGGAGCCGGCGCCTCGGAAGCGGGGGCCGTCGCGCTCTGCGGTTCGGTCGGGGCGGCGTCGGGCCGGGCCCCGGTCTGCGGCTCGGTCACAGTCGCTCCAGCTGTCGCTTGGCCAGGTCGAGGACGTCGCCCTCGTCGATCTTGCCGCCGCGCGTGTCGAAGTAGTGGATGTCCAGGACGACGTCGCCCCGGCGGACGAGGGCGCGACCCGCCCGGACCGGGTAGTACCCGGGCTTCTCCTGGGCCTCCGAATCGACCCAGACGTGCCCGAGCCCCGGGCCCACACCGGGGACGACCGCCCCGCCGTTGCCCGCGTACTCCTTGTCCGGCATGTACTCGGCCTGACCCCGCTGGTAGCCGTCCGCGCCGGAGAAGTCGCGGAACTGCACGAGCCTGACCTCCACGACGACGTCGCCCTGCCTCCACGCCCGTGTGGCGACGCGGCGGATCCCGTCCTTCAGGTAGCCGCGCAGGGCGTTGTCCGGTTCCTTGAATCCCGTCGCGAAGAAGTCGATCGTCTCGTAGCCGTCGGCTTCGACCTTCGCCCCCGCCGGTGCGTCGACCAGCAGCTTCGTGAGGTCGTCGTCCGTCTTGTGCCAGCGGTTGGCGTTGATCGACTTGACCGTCGTGGCGTCGTTCGGCGCCTGCGCCTTCGGCGTGCCCGGCTTCTGCTGGGCCAGCGGCGGCAGGGGCGTGGGCTTGCGGCCGTACTGGATCGCGTAGCCCGTCACCGTGCCGGCGAGGGCGCCGAGGACGAGGGCGGTGGCGATCAGGGCCGTCGTGCGGCCGCGGCGGCGCGGAGCCCGCGGCGGCTGTTCGTGTTCCAAAGGGGTCCCCCCACAGACCTGGAGGCGCGGGAGCGTTCGCCCGCGCACATCCAAGACACCATGGGGTTCAGGGTCGTTGTACGCATCCTTATTACGCTTTTATCTCGAACGCGTTCAATCCTCGGGCGGCCGCCGCTTCCCGTCCAGTTCGTCCCACCATTCGTCGGACTTGGGATCCCCCGACGGGTCGTCCCACCAGCGGTCGTCGGGCCCGCGCCGGTTCGCGATCATCGCCGCGACCGGCGGGATGACCATCGCGACCACGCACAGCGCGACCGCCGCCGGTACCGAGAAGAGGCGCACGAAGGACCAGGCGGAGACGAAGAGGAACAGGCATCCGCCCATGAGCAGGAAGTAGGCGCGCCGGCGCCGGGCGTACATGGTTCCAGCGTAGGACCGGCCCCGGCGAACACAAGGCCGCGGACGGCGCGGACGGCACGAAGGGCCGCACCCCGTTCCAGTGGCGTCCAACCCCCGGGGGTGCGGCCCTTCGGCCGGTACAGCGGTGCGGTCGGTCGTCAGACCGCGATGGCGACGTCCGTCACGCCGCCGGCCTCGGCGACGACGACCGCGCGGTCGGCCTGGCCGCCGGGCACGAGCGCCCGCAGCGTCCACGAGCCGGTCGCCGCGTAGAAGCGGAACTGGCCGGTCGCGGAGGTGGGGACCTCGGCGGTGAACTCGCCGGTCGAGTCCAGCAGCCGCACGTAGCCGCTGACGGGCTCGCCGTCCTTGGTCACCTGGCCCTGGATCGCGGTCTCACCGGGCTTCAGCGTCGCGAGGTCGGGCCCGCCGATCTGTGCTCCACACATGTTCTCTGTCCTGTCCTAGAGGTTCTGCTGCCGCTGCGGGGCGGGCGCGGGCGTCGCGTGCCCGCGCCCCCGCCGGGATTACTTGTTGGGGCCGAGCTCGATCGGCACGCCGACGAGCGAGCCGTACTCGGTCCAGGAGCCGTCGTAGTTCTTGACGTTCTCCTGGCCCAGGAGCTCGTGCAGCACGAACCACGTGAGCGCGGAGCGCTCACCGATGCGGCAGTAGGCGATGGTGTCCTTCGCGAGGTCGACCTGCTCGGCCTCGTAGAGGGCGGTCAGCTCCTCGTCGGACTTGAAGGTGCCGTCGTCGTTGGCGTTCTTCGACCACGGGATGTTGCGGGCGCTCGGCACGTGGCCGGGGC
>NZ_JZWV01000854.1 GCF_000966975.1 Streptomyces katrae
GCACGTGGCCGGGGCGCTGCGACTGCTCCTGCGGGAGGTGCGCCGGGGCGAGCAGCTTGCCGGAGAACTCGTCGGGCGAGCGGACGTCGACCAGGTTCAGGGAGCCGATGGCGGCCACGACGTCGTCGCGGAAGGCGCGGATGGAGGTGTCCTGGGCCTTGGCCTTGTACTCGGTGGCCGGGCGGTTCGGGACGTCCTTGCCGTCGACCAGGTCGCGGGAGTCGAGCTCCCACTTCTTGCGGCCGCCGTCGAGGAGCTTGACGTCCTGGTGGCCGTAGAGCTTGAAGTACCAGTAGGCGTACGAGGCGAACCAGTTGTTGTTGCCGCCGTAGAGGACGACGGTGTCGTCGTTGGAGATGCCCTTGGCGGAGAGGAGCTTCTCGAAGCCCTCCTGGTCCACGAAGTCACGGCGCACCGGGTCCTGGAGGTCCTGCTTCCAGTCGATCCGGACGGCGTTCTTGATGTGGTTCTTGTCGTACGCGGACGTGTCCTCGTCCACCTCGACGATCACGACGTTGGCGTCGTTCAGGTGGGCCTCGACCCAGTCGGCGTCTACGAGGACGTCGCTGCGGCTCATGGTGATCTCCTCCGGGGCAGTGTGCGGCGGGGCTGTGCTGTGCTGCGGTGGGGCTGGCGGTGCTGTGCGTGCGTGGTCCGTCGCCGGCTGTGGCTCTTCGGCCCTGCGCGGGGAGGCGTCAGGGGGCAGGAGGCTGGTGCGGTGCGGTCACGCGGGATGAAGGGCCGTCGGTCCGGCCGGCGGAGCGGGAGGGCTCACGCCTCACATGGAGCGACAGAGCATGGCGGCGACGCGACACAGGTCTACTGCCCGCCGCTTCGTGAGGTCCGCCTGCTGATGCTTCATAGCCAGGATCGTAGGGAGGAACGGGCCGCCCTGTCACCGGCGTGTCATATTCCGAGACAGGATCGTCCGAATCCCGGGATGAGAAAGCCCCGGGAGGCCGCCTCGCGGCCTTCCGGGGCTGCTCGTGCGGCCCGCCCTTCTGCAGATCGGACCGCGTCGTCTCACGATCCGGCCAGGCTCACGTCCGTTCCGGTCAGCGTGAGGTGCACGCCCGCCTCGTCCGAGGTCAGGGCGGAGAGCTTCAGACCGGCCGGGAGGCCGTCGTCGATGCGACGGTCGAAGTCCGTCCGCTTGCGGATCGCGCTCTCGATCCCCGGTATGCCCTCGCCCGGTACGGAGTCCGCGTGGACCCGGACGGTCTTGCCGCCGCCCGACCCCGCCTTGCCGTCGACGAGCTCGACGGTGGAGATCACGCTGCGGGTGAGGGTCCGGCCCAGGAAGTCCACCGACGCGGTGACCTTCAGCTTCCCCGGCTGGCCGCCGTAGGTCAGCGTCGCGCCCGTCTGGGAGGCCTTGGTGAGGTCCGCGTACGAGATGAGCGCGGTGCCCTCGGCCCGCTTGGCGGAGCCGCCGGTGTAGCTCGAGTTCAGCTTCACGTCGTGGAAGGCGGCGTCGAGCTGGGAGAGGCGGGTCTTGCGGCCGTCGGCGGTGACGTCGACGTCCGTCAGCTTCAGGTCGACCTGCTCCAGCTCGTGGCTGAGGGCCTGGGTGAGGAACGGGAAGCCGTGGATGTCCACCTCGACGCCGCCGGCCAAGCCCTGGCGGGACTGGATCTTCTCGGCGAGCCGGTTCTCGGCGTAGCCGACCGCCCAGCGGTCGGCGCCCACGAACAAGCCCCCCAACACCACTGCGACGATCACCACGAAACGCAGGAAACGCACGTGCCTCCCCCTCCTCATCGGTACGTGCGTTCTAGTGGACCATGATCGCGGTCGGAGCGCGGTGAGCGGGACTTGTGAGCACCGTCTCCCCCGGTGCCACCCGTCCCGCCCCTCCCGCCCGTCCCGCGCGTCCCGTCGGGTGCCTCAGCCCACCACGCGGCCGATCAGGTAGACGACGGGAGCGGCCACCGCCAGCGGCAGCGCGACACCGGCCGTCATGTGCACGAACTTCGACGGGTAGTCGTACGCCGCCACGCGCAGGCCGACCAGCGCGCACACGCCGGCCGCCAGGCCGACCAGCGCACCGCCCGCACCCAGCCCGACCAGCCCGCCGACGGCGATGCCCGCACCGGCCGCGGCGGCCAGGGAGACGCCCACGGACGGTGCGGTCGGCAGCGGCAGGGCCCGCGCGAACACGGCGACTGCCACGGCGGCCGCCCCAGTGCTGACCGCTTCCCAGCCGGCGGCGAGGAACCCGGTGCACGCGATGGCCAGCGCGGCCGAGGCCACCGAGGCCATCAGCCCGTACATCCGCTCGTCGGGGTCGGCGTGGCTGCGCAGCTGGAGGACCAGCGTGAGCAGCACCCACACCCCGAGGGTGCCGATGATCGCGCCGGGGCCGTACGTACCGTCCACCGCGAGCACCGCGCCGTCGGCGACGAGGGCTCCGGCGAAGGCGAGGGCGATGCCCTGGCGGGCCGGCCACATGCCGTTGAGCCGGAACCAGCCGGCCGCGGTGAGGCCCTGGAGGGCGATCAGCGGCAGCAGCAGGGCGTACTGGCCCAGCGCGGCGGCACCGGCCAGCAGCAGCCCGAGGGCGGCGGTCAGTATGGCCGACTGCGGCCCCGGGTCGATGATCGGCGACCGCCCCTCGGCCCGGGCCTGGGCCGGGTCGACGGCGCGCAGCGTGTTCCCGCCGAGCGTCGGCGGCGACCACTCCGCCCCGGCGGCCGCCGGCTCCGGCCCGGCCTCCCGCACGGGGGGCAGGTAGGCGGTCTGCGCGGCGGCGTCCTCCACCGGAGGCACGGGAGGCAGGTACGCCGTCTCGGCGGCCGCCACGTCCGCCGGAGGCTGCGCATCCCGCACGGGAGGCAGGTACGCCGTCTCGGCGGCCGCGTCGGCCGGAGGCTGCGGATCCCGCACCGGAGGCAGGTACGCCGTCTCCGCGGCGGCGTCCGCCTGGGCCGGGGACACGAGCTGCGGCTGCGCGTCGCGGAACCAGGCGTCCGGCACGGCCGGGGCCTGCGGCTGCCCCGGCACCGGGTACGGCGGCAGGTAGGCGGTCTCCGCGGCCGCGTCGGCGGCATCCCGTACGGGCGGCAGGTAGGCCGTCTCGGCGGCGGCACCCGCGGCGCCCCCGGCCGAGGCGTCCGGCCACGGCACGCCGCCCCCGGTCCCCTGCGGCGGCTCGGGCTGCCGCACGGGCGGCAGGTACGCCGTCTGGGCGGCCGCGTCGGCCTGCGCCGGGGACGGGGACTGCGGCTGCGCGTCCCGGAACCACGCGTCCGGCACCGCGGGCCGCTGCCGCTGCGGCGGGTGGGGCTCCCCCGCACCGGGGTACGGAGGCAGGTACGCCGTCTCGGCGGCGGCACCCGCAGCGCCCCCGGCCGAAGCGTCCGGCCACGGCACGCCCCCGCCGGTCTGCTGCTGCGGCGGCTGCGGGGGCTGCGCCGACTGCGGCTGCGCGTCCCGGAACCACGCGTCGGGCACGGCCGGGGCCTGCGGCTGCGCCTGCCCCGGGTACGCGGCACCGCCGTCGGCGGAGGCGTCCGGCCACGGCACGCCGCCACCGGTCCCCCCGGCCTGCTGCTGCCACCCCTGCTGCCCCTGCGGAGCAACGGGCGGAGCAACGGGCGGGGCCGCCTGCCCCGGCACCGAGCCGAGCGGCGGCTGCACCGGCTGGTACCCGGTCTCCCAGGTGTCGGCCTGCCAGGTCTGCGTGCTGTACGGGTCCTGCTGCGCGGCGGCGGCCTGCTGCTGCCGGCGCTGCTGCTCCTCGGGAGTGCTCATCGCCGCGCTCACCCGCCCGCGAACGGCGGGAGCACCTCAACGGTGCCCCCCTCGGTCAGCAGGACGGCATCGTGCGGGCGCTTGCCCACGGGCTCGTCGTTCACGAGGAAGGAGCAGCGCTGCAGGACCCGGGTCAGCTCCCCCGGGTGGCGTTCCCGCACTGCGTCGAGCGCCTCGGCCAATGTGCGTGCCGAGTACGGCTCCTCCGCCGTCCCGGCCGCGGCCTTGGCCGCCGCCCAGTAGCGGATGGTTCCGGTTGCCACTGCAGCTCCTATCGTGTCGGGCTCCGTCGGCTCTCTACCGTCGGACTCAATGATGACCCCTCCGGCTCGTCACCCCGGCGTGCCTCCGCGCACCGTCCGTGCGCCCGGGCGGCCCGCGGGGGGTCCACCGATCCGGTGAAACCAGGGCATACGCAGGAGGAAGGCGTGGCGCGAACCACAGAATGCGATGCATGGCGGCCCTCGGCCCCGAAAGGGCGGGTGGGCTATTCTGGCGGCGTAGAGGATCCGGGCAACGTAGCCCCCGGGTCCTTTTGTGCTTTCAGTACGTTGAACGGACCGAGAAGAGTGGTATCCATCCGGACCCCAGGGCGCGGGGGCCGGACGGCATGCCAGGCAAGTCGTACGAAGCCGTACCACGCACGTCCTCGACGGGACCGAGGAGGAACCGACGTGATGGACCAGCGAAGCAAACAGGAGCACGACCACCCGACCCGGGCAGGTGGTCGGGCGTGAGCTCTCTCCTGCTGCTGACCAACGCCCTGCAGCCGTCCGCCGAAGTGCTGCCCGCACTCGGACTGCTGCTGCACAACGTCCGGGTCGCCCCGGCCGAGGGACCGGCCCTGGTGGACACCCCCGGGGCCGACGTGATCCTCGTCGACGGCCGCCGCGACCTGCCGCAGGTGCGGTCGCTGTGCCAGCTGCTGCGGTCCACCGGGCCCGGCTGCCCGCTGATCCTCGTCGTCACGGAGGGCGGCCTCGCCGCCGTCACCGCCGACTGGGGCATCGACGACGTACTCCTCGACACCGCCGGCCCGGCCGAGGTCGAGGCCCGGCTGCGGCTGGCCACGGGCCGCCAGCAGCTCGGCTCCGACGACTCCCCCATGGAGATCCGCAACGGCGACCTGTCGGTCGACGAGGCGACGTACTCCGCCAAGCTCAAGGGCCGGGTCCTGGACCTGACCTTCAAGGAGTTCGAGCTCCTGAAGTACCTCGCCCAGCACCCCGGACGGGTCTTCACCCGTGCCCAGCTCCTCCAGGAGGTCTGGGGCTACGACTACTTCGGCGGCACCCGGACGGTGGACGTCCACGTCCGGCGGCTGCGCGCCAAGCTCGGGCCCGAGCACGAGTCGCTGATCGGGACCGTCCGCAACGTCGGCTACCGCTTCGTGACCCCCGAGAAGGTCGAGCGGGCGGCGGCGGAGGCGGCGGCCAAGGCCGAACGGAAGAAGGCCCCGGCAGCCGAGACCCCGGCCGAGGCCCCCGCCGAGACCCCGTCGGCCGTCCCCCAGTAGGCGTCCCCCGTCCGGAGGAACCCCTGTGACCATCCACTCTCCAGGACGCCCTGCCCAGAGGTAGGTCACCCCGCGTAGACTTCCGCGCGTGGCCAAGGTGACGCGGGATGACGTTGCACGACTTGCGGGTACGTCTACCGCCGTCGTGAGCTACGTCATCAACAACGGACCCAGGCCGGTCGCCCCGGCCACGCGCGAGCGTGTCCTCGCCGCGATCAAGGACCTGGGCTACCGCCCGGACCGGGTCGCCCAGGCGATGGCGTCGCGGCGTACCGACCTCATAGGCATGATCGTCCCGGACGCGCGCCAGCCGTTCTTCGCGGAGATGGCGCACGCGGTCGAGCAGGCCGCCGCCGAGCGCGGAAAGATGGTCCTGGTCGGGAACTCCGACTACCGCGACGAGCGCGAGGTCCACTACCTGCGGGCCTTCCTCGGCATGCGGGTGTCGGGGCTGATCCTGGTCAGCCAGGGCATGAGCGAGCGGGCGGCGTCGGAGATCGAGGCCTGGGACGCGCGGATCGTGCTGCTGCACGAGCGTCCCGAGGCCATCGACGACGTCGCCGTCGTCACCGACGACATCGGCGGCGCCCAGCTGGCCACCCGGCACCTCCTGGAGCACGGGCACGAGTACGTGGCCTGCATCGGCGGCATCGAGAACACCCCGTCGGTCGGCGACCCGGTCGCCGACCACGTCGAGGGCTGGCGGCGGGCCATGCTCGAAGCCGGGCGCTCGGTCGAGGGCCGGGTCATCGAGGCCCCGTACAACCGCTACGACGCTTACCGGGTCGCCCTGGAGGTCCTGGCCCGGCCGGACCGGCCGACGGCGATCTTCTGTGCGACGGACGACCAGGCGATCGGCGTGCTGCGCGCTGCCCGGGAGCTGCGCATCGACGTGCCCGGGGAGCTGGCGGTGGCCGGCTTCGACGACGTGAAGGAAGCCGCACTGACGGACCCGCCGCTGACGACGGTCTCCTCGGACCGCCCGGCGATGGCCCGCGCGGCGGTGGACCTCGTCCTGGACGACGCCCTGCGGGTGGCGGGGTCGCGCCGCGAACGCCTGAAGCAGTTCCCGTCGGCCCTGGTGATCCGCCGAAGCTGCGGCTGCCGCTAGCCGAGCCTGCCCCTGGCCGAGGTCGGGCGCCCGCCGCGGACCGTTGCCGCTGCGCGGGCTGGGTCCCCTACCCGCCCTTCCAC
>NZ_JZWV01000856.1 GCF_000966975.1 Streptomyces katrae
GTGGGCATGGGCGCAGCCTTCCGCCGCCCGGCCCGGCGGTGCAGTGATTCGCGTGGGGGCGAATGTTGGGGCAGAGTCCTCGGGTCGGCGCCGTCGCTTACACGAGGGGAGGCGGTCCGGGATGGGGCTGCTCCACCACTTCGGGCACGAGGACCTGCTGCGGTGCCGGTTCGCCCTGTCGCCCCTGTGGGAGACCCAGGAGGCGGTGCGCACCCTCAAGCGCCCCGACCGGCAGGGCTACCACCTGCCCTGGCTGCGCGGGATCCGGGCCGCGGCCGCGGGGCTGGACCTGCGGCCACTGTGGCTGCTGATGCCCCGGCGCGGGCACAGCACGGACTTCATCAGCCCCCCGCCGAGCGGCCCCGGCGCCTCCTTCGCGGAGGAGCTGGCGTTGGTCCGCGCGGCGGACCCGGCCGAGGCGCGCGAGGACATGCGCCGCTCCCTCGCCTGCACGCCGGGCGCCCTCGACAGCGCGCTGGGCCGGTACCTCCTCGAGGACCCCGCCCGGTCCGTACGGGAGCTGGCCGATCTGCTGGAGCGGGCCTGGAGCGCCCTGGTCGAGCCGCACTGGCCACGGCTGCGGGCCCTGCTGGAGGCGGACGTCCTCTTCCACTCGCGCCGGCTCGCCGCCGGCGGGCTGGAGGCCCTCTTCGACGGGCTGCACCCGGACCTCTCCTGGGACTCCGCCTCCCTCACCCTGACCATCGAGCGCCCCTCACCCACCCACCACGAGCGCGTCCTGGGCGGCCAGGGCCTGCTGCTGATGCCGAGCGCCTTCGTCTGGCCGCAGATCGCGGGCGGCTTCGACCCGCCCTGGCAGCCGACCGTGGTCTACGCGGCCCGGGGCATCGGCGCCCTGTGGACCCCGGTACGGCAGGACACCCCGGCCGCGCTGGCCCGCCGGCGGGGCCGGGCCAGGGCCGACGTGCTGTGCGCCCTGGAGGAGCCGGCCTCCACCACGGCGCTGGCCCACCGGCTCGGCCTGGCCCCGTCCACGGTCTCGGCGCACCTGCGGGTCCTGCAGGACGCGGGCCTGCTGATCTCCGCCCGCCACGGCCACCAGGTCCGCTACGAACGCACCCCCCTGGCCATAGCCCTGGCCTCGGGCACCCCGGCCGCCTGAAGGGGCCGCGCCGACGGGAAGCGCCCCCCGCCCGGACGGGCGGAGGGCGCTTCGGGAAGGGCTCCGACGGGCGGGGTCAGTCCCGCGCGAGGTGGCGTTCGACGGTCTCCACCTTCGAGGTGATGCCGTCGGTGACGCCGGGGCGGATGTCCGCCTTGAGGATGAACGAGACCCGGGGCGCGCGCTCCTCCACGGCGGCGACCGCGCCCACGTCCATCACCTCGTCCCACTCGCCCTCGACGGTGGTGAACATGGCGTCGGTGCGGTTCGGCAGCCCGGACTCGCGCACCACGCGGACCGCGTCGGCGACGTACTCGCCGACCTCCTCACCCACCCCCAGCGGGGTCACCGAGAACGCGACGATCACGCCCGGGCCGCCTCACGCGCGCGGGCGGCGACGACGCTGTCGGCCTCGTCCCGCTTGAGCAGCCGGTCGCCGTAGAGCCCGCCGAAGGGCAGCAGAGCCAGCAGGAAGAACAGGGCGACCTTCTTCAGCGGCCACTTCGCCTTGTTCCACACGTCCAGCAGGAAGACCGCGTAGATGACGAACAGGATTCCGTGCACGATGCCCAGCGGCATCATCAGGTAGTCGATGTCCGAGATCCGGCTCAGCAGGGAGCCGAAGATCAGCAGGGCCGGGAACGACAGCGCCTCCGGGACGGAGATGAGGCGCAGCCGGTGCAGGGCGGAGGCGGTCTTGATGTCCACGTGGAACCTTCGGGGCCGGGGACCGGGGTCCGTTCCAGTGTCTCAGCCGCCCCCGGGGATCTTCGGGCGGGGGGCCGGAACCCCCAACACCGGCGAATGTGGCGCATATCGACCGCCGGGCTCTGTTCGGTGCAGCCCGGTGCCGATACCTTCGTCCCCGTGGCTCAGTTCCGACTCCAAGGCAGCAAGGTGCTGGCCGTCGAGCTGACCGGGGACGCCGTGAAAGCGAAGAACGGCTCCATGGTCGCGTACGACGGGCAGATGGCCTTCAAGAAGATGACGGGCGGCGGCGAAGGCCTCCGCGGGATGGTGACGCGCCGGCTCACCGGCGAGCAGATGACCGTGATGGAGGTACAGGGACACGGAACCTGCTACTTCGCGGACCGTGCGAGCGAGATCAACCTGGTGAACCTGCGGGGCGAGAAGCTGTACGTCGAGTCCAGCAACCTGCTGTGCACCGACGCCGGCCTGCGCACCGGTACGACGTTCACCGGCCTGCGCGGCGCGAGCACCGGCAATGGGCTCTTCACGACGACCGTGGAGGGTTCCGGCCAGGCGGCGATCATGTCCGACGGCCCGGCGGTGGTGCTGCGGGTCAGCGCCCAGTACCCGCTCTCGGTGGACCCGGGGGCGTACATCGCCCACACGGGCAACCTCCAGCAGTCGTTCCAGTCGGGGATAAACTTCCGGACCCTGATCGGCGAGGGCTCGGGCGAGGCGTTCCAGATCCGGTTCGAGGGCGAGGGTCTGGTCTACGTGCAGCCCAGCGAGCGCAACACGATCGGGGGAGACCTCTGATGCCGTTCCGCGAGATCAACTCGAAGATGGTCGAGGCCCAGGTGATCCCGGGGCAGAGGATGTACAGCCAGCGGGGGGCGATGCTCGCCTACCGCGGCGAGGTCTCCTTCACCCCGAGCATCACCGGCGGCCAGGGCGGCGTCATGGGCATGATCGGGCGCCGGGTGGCGAACGAGCAGACCCCGCTGATGGAGGTGGAGGGCAGCGGCACGGTGATGTTCGGCCACGGCGGCCACCACATCCAGGTGATCAACCTCCAGGGCGACACCCTCTACGTCGAGGCCGACCGCCTGCTGGCCTTCGACGGCACCCTCCAGCAGGGCACGATGTTCATGGGCTCGCAGGGCGGTGTCATGGGCATGGTGCGCGGCCAGGTGACCGGGCAGGGCCTGTTCACCACCACCCTCAAGGGCCACGGCGCGGTCGCCGTGATGGCCCACGGCGGGGTCATCGAACTCCCCATCACCCCGAACCGGCCGGTCCACGTCGACCCGCAGGCGTACGTGGCCCACCACGGGGACGTCAGGAACAAGCTCTCCACCGCGCTCGGCTGGCGGGACATGGTGGGGCGCGGCTCGGGCGAGGCGTTCCAGCTGGAACTGTCCGGCCAGGGCGCGGTCTACGTACAGGCCTCGGAGGAGAAGCTGTGAACTTTGGCCCCGTGAGCGGCGGGCCGGGCGGTCCGACGGTCTTCGACCCGTACACGCTGCCCTCCGACGACAACGTCAACAAGTACACCTTCTGCGTGGAGCTCAAGGGGAACCAGTGGTTCCTGCAGAAGGGCAAGATGATCTCGTACTACGGGCGCATCGAGTTCAACGGCATCGGTCACGGCCGCTTCGACCGGCTGCTGCGCACCAGCTTCCACTCGCCGCTGCACGCGAGCGACTGGGTGGTGGCGGAGGGGCAGGGCAAGATGCTCCTGGCCGACCGGGCCTTCGACGTGAACTCGTACGACCTGGACGACGGCAACCTGACCATCCGGTCGGGGAACCTGCTCGCCTACCAGCCCTCGCTGGCCCTCAAGCAGTCGATCGTCCCGGGATTCCTGACGCTGATCGGAACCGGGAAGTTCGTGGCGGCGTCCAACGGACCGGTGGTCTTCATGGAGCCGCCGCTGCGGGTGGACCCGCAGGCGCTGGTGGGCTGGGCGGACTGCCCCTCCCCCTGCCACCACTACGACCACGGCTACATGTCCGGCGTGATCGGCGGGCTGCGCGCGCTGACCGGCCTCGGCGGCGCCTCGGGCGAGGAGCACCAGTTCGATTTCGTCGGCGCGGGCACGGTGCTGCTGCAGTCGAGCGAGACGCTGATGGCGGAGCAGTCGGTAGGCGTGGTGGGCGCCGGCGCGGCCACGGGGAACGCGCAGGGCGTTCCGGGGGCCGGCCAGGGTCCGCTGGGGCAGCTGGGGGTGCCACGGATGCCGGGGCAGCTCGGCGACCTGCAGCGGCGGCTCGGCCTGTGAGGCGGCACACGCTTCACCGGCCGGGAAGATCTTCCTATTTTTGTACGTAATTCAACTTCTTAGGTAGAGTTCATTCATGGAGACGATGGAGACCGAGACGGCCACCCGCTGGCTTACCGACGCCGAACAGTGCGCCTGGCGCACCCACCTGGACGTCAGCAGACTGCTGATGCACCAGCTGGAAAAGGATCTCCAGCCCTTCGGACTCACCAACAACGACTACGAGATCCTGGTGAACCTCTCGGAGGCGGAGGGCCACCGGATGCGCATGAGCGACCTGGCCACCGCCACCCTCCAGTCCAAGAGCCGGCTGTCCCACCAGATCACCCGCATGGAGGCCACGGGCCTGGTGCGCCGGGTCAACTGCGAGTCCGACCGGCGGGGGCTGTACGCCGTCCTCACCGACGAGGGCATGGACACCATGCGCAAGGTCGCCCCGCACCACGTGGCCTCCGTCCGGGAGAACTTCATCGACCTGCTCCCCCCGGAGGCCCTCCAGGCCCTGCACACCTCCCTGACCCCCGTCGCAGAACACCTCCGCGGCACCCGCGGCAAGGCCTAGGCATCTCAGCCCCGCCTGGGGGCACCTCCCGGCGGTAGCCGGGGGAGAAACGGCGAAAGGGCGGGGCGGGGAGAAAAACCCCACCCCGCCCCTCCCCCGCTCAGCCCTCGGTCAGGCTGTCCAGCAGCGCGTCGGCCGCAGCATAGGGATCAAGCTCGCCCGCGGCGACCCGCCCGGCCAGTGCCCCCAGATGCGCATCCCCGTGCAGGTCGGCCAGCCGGCTCCGCAGGGCGGTGATCGCGATCGTCTCCACCTCCCGCGCCGCCCGCGCGGCACGCCGCTCCGCGAGCACCCCCCGCTCGTCCATCCACGCCCGGTGCTTCTCCAGCTGCTCGACCAGCTCGTCGATGCCCTGCGCCCGGGCCGCGACCGTCTTGACGATCGGCGGGCGCCAGTCACCGGGGCCCCGGGACTCCCCCAGGCCCAGCATGTGGTTCAGCTCCCGGGCGGTCGCGTCCGCGCCGTCCCGGTCCGCCTTGTTCACCACGTACACGTCGCCGATCTCCAGGATCCCGGCCTTGGCGGCCTGGATCCCGTCGCCCATCCCGGGCGCGAGCAGCACCACCGAGGTGTCGGCCTGCGAGGCGATCTCCACCTCCGACTGCCCGACGCCGACCGTCTCGACCAGGATCACGTCGCAGCCGGCCGCGTCCAGGACGCGGATCGCCTGCGGCGCCGCCCACGCCAGGCCGCCCAGGTGCCCCCGGGTGGCCATGGAGCGGATGTAGACCCCGGGGTCGGAGGCGTGGTCCGACATCCGGACCCGGTCGCCGAGCAGGGCCCCGCCCGAGAAGGGCGAGGACGGGTCCACCGCGAGCACGCCGACCCGCTTGCCGGCCTTGCGGTAGGCCGTGACCAGGGCCGAGGTCGAGGTCGACTTGCCGACGCCCGGGGAGCCCGTCAGACCCACCACGTACGCGCCGCCCGTGAGCGGTGCCAGGGCGGCCATGACCTCGCGCAGGTGCGGGGACGCCCCCTCGACCAGTGAGATCAGCCGGGCCACGGCCCGCGGCCGGCCCTCGCGGGCCTGCGCCACCAGCGCGGGGACGTCCACCGTCACCATGAGGGCAGCACCTACGCCTTCGGGACGCGGATCACGAGGGCGTCGCCCTGGCCGCCGCCGCCGCACAGCGCGGCCGCGCCGACACCGCCGCCGCGGCGCTTGAGCTCCAGCGCCAGGTGCAGCACCACGCGGGCGCCGGACATGCCGATGGGGTGGCCCAGGGCAATGGCGCCGCCGTTGACGTTCACCTTTTCCGGGGTCACGCCGAGGTCCTTCATTGACTGCACGGCGACCGCCGCGAAGGCCTCGTTGATCTCGATCAGGTCCAGGTCGGAGACCTCCAGGCCCTCCTTCTTCAGGGCGTGCAGGATCGCGTTCGAGGGCTGCGACTGGAGGGAGTTGTCCGGGCCGGCCACGTTGCCGTGGGCGCCGATCTCGGCGATCCAGTCCAGGCCCAGCTCCTCGGCCTTGGCCTTGCTCATCACGACCACGGCGGCGGCGCCGTCGGAGATCTGCGAGGAGGTGCCGGCGGTGATCGTGCCGTCCTTGGCGAACGCCGGGCGCAGCTTGCCCAGGGACTCCACCGTGGTCTCCGGGCGGATGCCCTCGTCCGCGGCGAAGATCACCGGGTCGCCCTTGCGCTGCGGGATCTCGACCGGGGTGATCTCGGCCTCGAAGACGCCGTTCTTCTGCGCGGCGGCGGCCCGCTGGTGCGAGGCGGCGGCGAACTCGTCCTGCGGGGCGCGCTCGATGCCCAGGCGGGTGTTGTGCTTCTCCGTGGACTCGCCCATCGCGATGTTCTCGAAGGCGTCGGTGAGGCCGTCGTAGGCCATCGCGTCCAGCATCTCGATCGCGCCGTACTTGTAGCCCTCGCGGGACTTCGGCAGCAGGTGCGGGGCGTTGGTCATCGACTCCTGGCCGCCGGCGACCACGATGTCGAACTCGCCCGCGCGGATGAGCTGGTCGGCGAGGGCGATGGCGTCGAGGCCCGAGAGGCACACCTTGTTGATGGTGAGCGCGGGCACGTTCATCGGGATGCCGGCCTTGACGGCGGCCTGGCGGGCGGGGATCTGGCCCGCGCCGGCCTGGAGCACCTGGCCCATGATCACGTACTGGACCTGGTCACCGGAGATCCCTGCCCGCTCCAGCGCGGACTTGATGGCGAAGCCGCCGAGGTCGGCGCCGGAGAAGGACTTCAGGGAGCCGAGCAGCCGCCCCATGGGCGTGCGGGCCCCGGCGACGATCACGGAGGTGGTGTTGTTCGTTCCGGACATGAGGGCGAATCCCCTTTCAGCGGGGAAGCTGAGGAGTGAACGAGGGTTTACCTGAATGTACTGAGCAGTACCCGCGCCGTCACCGGGCAGTCGGTGTGATCGCTGGCACGTTGCGTGACGACCCTCCTCGGCGGTGCACTGGTCCCATGCTGACAAGAATCGACCACATCGGGATCGCCTGCTTCGACCTGGACAAGACCGTCGAGTTCTACCGTGCCACGTACGGCTTCGAGGTGTTCCACACCGAGGTCAACGAGGAACAGGGCGTGCGCGAGGCCATGCTGAAGATCAACGAGACCTCCGACGGAGGTGCCTCGTACCTCCAGCTCCTGGAGCCCACCCGCGAGGACTCGACGGTGGCCAAGTGGCTCGCCAAGAACGGCGAGGGCGTCCACCACATCGCCTTCGGCACGGCGGACGTCGACGGTGACGCCGAGGCCATCCGCGGCAAGGGCGTCCGGGTCCTCTACGACCAGCCCCGCACCGGCTCGATGGGCTCCCGGATCACCTTCCTGCACCCCAAGGACTGCCACGGAGTCCTCACCGAACTGGTCACCAGCAACCCGGAGCACTGATGCCCCCATTCCCCGGCCGGTAGAGTGGCCATGGCTCGGCCGGGGTGCGGTCGGAGACGGGGCGGGACCCGATACCCCTGCCCCGGTTTCTGACACCATTTCCCCGGGGGCGTCGTTCAGCGGGCGAGCGATGCTCAATTGAAGGTGAGCTTGCGACCAGGGGACGGACGGGACCGCGCTGTGCTCGGCTACGAAAGCCAGGAGAGCCATCAGGCTGAAGCCGACCATCTCACGCGCCTCGAAGCCGAGATGGAGCGGCTGAGGAAGGAGCGCGGGAAGGCAGTCCAGCACGCCGAGGACCTGGGTTACCAGGTCGAGGTGCTGCGGGCCAAGCTGCACGAGGTGCGGCGCGCCCTCGCCTCCCGGCCCGCCTACGACGGCGCGGACATGGGATACCAGGCGGAGCAGCTGCTGCGCAACGCCCAGATCCAGGCCGACCAGATGCGCTCCGACGCCGAGCGCGAACTGCGCGACGCCCGGGCGCAGACCCAGCGCATCCTCCAGGAGCACGCCGAGCACCAGGCGCGGCTCCAGGCCGAGCTGCACGCCGAGGCCGTCAACCGCCGCCAGCGCCTGGACCAGGAGCTCAACGAGCGCCGCCAGACCGTCGAGGCGCACGTCAACGAGAACGTCGCCTGGGCCGAGCAGCTGCGCGCCCGGACCGAGGCCCAGGCCCGCCGGCTCATGGAGGAGTCCCGCGCCGAGGCCGAGCAGGCGCTGAACGCCGCCCGCGCCGAGGCCGCCCGTACCGCCGAGGAGGCCCGCCGCCGGCTCGCCGCCGACGCCGAGGCCGCCCGCGCGGAAGCCGAATCCGCCCTGCTGCGCGCCCGCAAGGAGGCCGAGCGGCTGCTGGCCGCCGCCTCCGCGCAGGCCCAGGAGGCCACCGAGCACGCCGAGCGACTGCGCTCCACCACCACCGCCGAGGCCGAGCAGACCCGGCAGCAGACCATGGACCTCGGCCGGGTCGCCGAGGCGCGGGTCCAGGAGGCCGACGGGGCGCTGCGCGCGGCCCGGGCCGAGGCGGAGACCCTGCTCGCGGAGGCCAAGGAGAGCGCCGCCCGGCAGCTCGCCTCGGCGGAGTCCGTCAACGAGCAGCGCACCCGCACCGCGAAGGAGCAGGTGGCCCGGCTGGTCGGCGAGGCCACCAAGGAGGCCGAGGCCCTCAAGGCCGAGGCCGAGCACGCGCTGGCCGACGCCCGCGCGGAGGCGGAGCGGCTGCGCACCGAGGCCGGGGAGCAGGCCCGTACGGCCGCCGCCGAGGACATGGCGGCGCAGCTGGCGAAGGCGGCCCGTACCGCCGAGGACGTGCTGAACAAGGCCTCGGAGGACGCCCGGGCGACCACCCGTGCCGCCTCCGAGGAGGCCGAGCGGATCCGCCGCGAGGCGGAGGCCGAGGCGGAGCGGCTGCGCGCCCAGGCGGCGGACGCGGCCGCGGAGCTCAAGGGCGCGGCCAAGGACGACACCGAGGAGTACCGGGCCCGTACGGTCGAACTCCAGGAGGAGGCGCGGCGGCTGCGCGGCGAGGCGGAGCAGCTGCGCGCCGAGGCCGTCGCCGAGGGCGAGCGGATCCGTGGCGAGGCCCGCCGCGAGGCGGTCCAGCAGATCGAGGAGGCGGCCAAGACCGCCGAGGAGCTGCTGGGCAAGGCCAAGGCGGACGCCGACGAGCTGCGTTCCGGCGCGGGTGCCGAGAGCGAGCGGGTCCGAGCCGAAGCCGTGGAGCGGGCCACGACCCTGCGCCGGCAGGCCGAGGAGACCCTGGAGCGCACCCGCGCCGAGGCCGAACGGCTGGGGGGGNGCCGAGGAGCAGGCGGCGGCGCTCGTCGCGGAGGCGGACGCGGCGGTCCGGGCGCGGCGCGAGGAGACCGAGCAGGCCCTGGCGGCCAAGCGGGCCGAGGCGGACGCGGAGCTGGCCCGGCTCCAGTCGGACGCCGAGGCGCGCCTGGCGTCGGCCGAGCAGACCCTGCGCGAGTCCCGGCTGGCGGCGGAGAACATCCGCAGGGAGACCACCGAGGAGAGCGACCGGCTGCGCGCCGAGTCGGCGGAGCGGATCCGCACCCTCCAGGCCCAGGCGGAGGCGGAGGCCGAGCAGCTGCGGGCCGAGGCCGCGCAGGACGCCGGCCGGGCCCGCGCGGAGGCCGAGCTGGTCTCCGTACGGCTGCGCGCCGAGGCGGAGGCCGAGTCGGAGCGGGTGCGCACGGAGGCGCAGGAGACCGCGGACCGGCTGCGCGCCGAGGCGAAGGCGGCGGCCGAGCGGGTCGCCGAGGAGGCCGCGGAGGCCCTCGCGGCTGCCCAGGAGGAGGCCGCCCGGCGCCGTCGCGAGGCCGAGGAGACCCTCTCGGCGGCCCGTACGGACGCGGGCAACGAGCGTGCCCAGGCCCGTGAGGAGAGCGAGGAGCTGCTGGCGCAGGCCCGCAAGCGCTCGGAGGAGGCGCAGGCCGAGGCGGCCCGCCTGACCGAGGAGGCGGAGGTCCGCGCGGCGGAGCTGGTCGCGGCGGCCGAGGCCACCGCCCAGCAGGTACGGGACTCCGTGGCCGGGCTGCACGAGCAGGCCGAGGAGGAGATCGCCGGGCTGCGCAGCGCGGCCGAGGTCGCGGCGGAGCGCACCCGCGCCGAGGCGGAGCAGGAGGCGGACCGGGTCCGCGCCGACGCGCACGCCGAGCGGGACCGGGCCGCCGAGGACGCGGCCCGCGTCCGCAGCGAGGCCAAGATCGAGACGGACGCGGCGAAGGCCCTGGCCGAGCGGACGGTGGGCGACGCCATCGCCGAGGCCGAGCAGCTGCGCGCCGACACGGCCGAGTACGCGCAGCGGGTGCGTACGGAGGCGACCGACGCCCTGGCGGCGTCCGAGCGCGACGCGGCGCGGACCCGGCAGGACGCCCGCGACGACGCCAACCGGATCCGCAACGAGGCGGCCGAGTCGCTGGAGGCCTCCCGCGCCGAGGGCGCCCGGATCACGGCCGAGGCGACGGCGGAGGCGGAGCGGGTCACCGAGGAGACCCGCGCGGCCAACGAGCTGACGGTCGCCGAGGCCACCGCGGAGGCCGAGCGCCTGACGGCGGAGGCCGAGGAGGCGGCCGAGGCCACCCGTGCCGAGGCGGCGGCCGTCCTGGACGAGGCCCGTGCCGAGGGCAACCGGCTGCGCACCGAGGCCGCCGAGCAGGCCGACCGGCTCATCACCGAGGCCACCGCCGAGGCGGAGCGGCTGACGGAGGAGACCCGCGCGGCCAACGAGGCGACCGTGGGCGAGGCCCAGGCCGCGGCCGACGCCACCCGCGCCGAGGCCGACGCCCTCCTGGACGAGGCCCGCGCCGAGGGCAACCGGCTGCGCACCGAGGCCGCCGAGCAGGCCGACCGGCTCATCACCGAGGCCACCGCCGAGGCGGAGCGGCTCACGGAGGAGACCCGCGCGGCCAACGAGGCGACCGTGGGCGAGGCCCAGGCCGCCGCGGACGCCCTGCGCGCCGAGGCGGCGCAGACCCTGGACGAGGCCACCGCGAAGGCGGAACGGCTGACGGCGCAGGCCGCGGCGACGCTGGCCGCGGCCGAGCGGGACTCCGCGCGGGTCCTGGTGGACGCGCGGGCGGAGGGCGACCGGCTCGTCGAGGAGACCCGTGCGGCCAACGAGCTGACGGTCGCCGAGGCCGCCGCGGAGGCGGACCGGCTGCGCGCCGAGGCGGCGCAGACCCTGGACGAGGCCCGCGCGGAGGGCGGCCGGATCATCGGCGAGGCCACCGCCGAGGCGGAGCGCGTCACGGTCGCGGCGAACGAGACCCTGGCGAGCGCCGAGCGGGAGGCGGAGCAGACCCTCGACGAGGCGCGCGCGGAGGGCAACCGGCTGCGTACGGACGCCGCCGAGCAGGCGGACCGGCTCATCACCGAGGCGGTGTCCGAGGCGGAGAAGCTCAGCGAGCAGACCCGCAAGGACAACGAGCGCACGGTCGGCGAGGCGGCGGCCGAGGCCGAGCGGCTGCGTGCGGAGGCGGCCGAGGCGCTGGCTTCGGCGCAGGAGCACGCGACGCGCACCCGTTCCGAGGCGGAGCGGGTCAAGGCGGAGGCCGCGGCCGAGGCGGACCGTATGCGTTCGGAGGCCCGTGAGGAGTCCGAGCGGGCGCTGGACGAGGCGCGCGAGGAGGCCAACAAGCGCCGCCGGGAGGCCGCGGAGCAGGTGGACCGGCTCATCACGGAGGCGGCGGCGGAGGCCGACAAGCTGACCTCCGAGGCGGGCCGGCAGGCCCTGGCCGCCACCACGGCGGCGGAGGAGCAGGCCGACGCGATGGTGGACGCGGCGCGCAAGGAGGCCGCGCGGATCACCTCGGAGGCGACCATCGAGGGCAACACCCTGGTGGAGAAGGCCCGTACCGACGCGGACGAGCTGCTGGTCGGGGCGCGCAGCGACGCCGCCGCCATAAGGGAGCGGGCGGAGGAGCTGCGTGCCCGGGTCGAGTCCGAGGTCGAGGAGCTGCACGAGCGTGCCCGCCGGGAGTCGGCGGAGCAGATGAAGTCGGCGGGCGAGCGCGTGGACAAGCTGGTCCGCGCGGCGACCGAGCAGAGCGCGGAGGCGGAGGCGAAGGCCAAGGAGCTGGTGTCGGACGCGAGCAGCGAGGCGAGCAAGGTCCGCATCGCCGCGGTGCGCAAGGCGGAGACGCTGCTCAAGGAGGCCGAGACGAAGAAGGCGGAGCTGTCGCGGCAGGCCGAGAAGGTGCTCGCGGAGGCGCAGGCGGAGGCCGAGCGGCTCGTGGACGAGGGGCGGCGCGAGCTGGAGGTCCTGGTGCGCAGGCGCGAGGACATTCAGGCGGAGATCTCCCGTGTCCAGGACGTTCTTGAGGCGTTGGAATCATTCGAGGCACCTTCGGGTGGCGGAAAGCCCGCTTTGGGCGGTCAGGGCGCGGGGGGCGTGAAGGCCGGCGCGTCAGCGGGGTCCACTCGTTCGGGCGGTAAGGCGTCGGACGGGTAGTCAGAACGCAGGATGTGTGCTTCTGAGGGAGGTTCATTCGAAGGAGTGACAATCATTCCGTCGCCTTGCCACTCAAAAGGGGTGTCATTGTCCAGGGCAAACGCGGATTGACTCGATGACACGCCGTCCGGGCGCCTAGGATTCCCCTCAACACCTCACGTAGCACCTCATCGGTCTCATTCGACAGGAACCCCATGAGCGACACTTCCTCCCCCTTCGGCTTCGAGCTCGTGCGGCGTGGTTACGACCGCGGTCAGGTGGACGACCGCATTACCAAGCTGGTCTCCGACCGCGACAGCGCCCTCGGCCGTATCAACGCCCTGGAAAAGCGGATCGAGGAGCTGCACCTCGAAACGCAGAACGCGCAGGCCCAGGTGAGCGACGCGGAGCCGTCGTACGCCGGTCTCGGCGCCCGGGTCGAGAAGATCCTGCGGCTGGCCGAGGAGGAGGCGAAGGACCTGCGCGAGGAGGCCCGTCGCGCGGCCGAGCAGCACCGTGAGCTGGCCGAGTCCGCCGCGCAGCAGGTGCGCAACGACGCCGAGTCGTTCGCCGCGGACCGGAAGTCGAAGGCGGAGGACGAGGGCGTCCGCATCGTCGAGAAGGCCAAGGGTGACGCCGCCACCCTGCGTGCCGAGGCCCAGAAGGACGCCGCCTCCAAGCGCGAGGAGGCCGACGCCCTCTTCGAGGAGACCCGCGCCAAGGCCGCGCAGGCCGCCGCGGACTTCGAGACCAACCTGGCCAAGCGCCGTGAGCAGTCCGAGCGCGACCTGGCCTCGCGTCAGCAGAAGGCCGAGAAGCGCCTCGCGGAGATCGAGCACCGCGCCGAGCAGCTGCGGCTGGAGGCGGAGAAGCTCCGTACGGACGCCGAGCGCCGGGCCCGTCAGACGGTGGAGACCGCGCAGCGCCAGGCCGAGGACATCGTGGCCGACGCCAACGCCAAGGCCGACCGCATCCGCAGCGAGTCCGAGCGCGAGCTGGCGGCGCTCACCAACCGCCGCGACTCCATCAACGCCCAGCTGACCAACGTCCGCGAGATGCTGGC
>NZ_JZWV01000857.1 GCF_000966975.1 Streptomyces katrae
GACGCTGACCGGTGCGGCCGTGGCCGCCGCCGGCTCCCCGATCGACGACGAGCCGGTCACCCGCGGCGTCCCGGCCCAGCAGAGCCGGTAGCAACTCCCGTAGCCCCGCGTGCGGATACACCCCCGTACGCACGCGGACCTACCTCCCGGTAGCCGAAATCGGGCATGCAGGGCCGTACATCACCATTTCGTGGTGGCGTACGGCCCTTCGGCGTTCTAGCGTGGCTCCATGATCGAGCTAGAGGGCCTCACGAAACGATTCGGCGCGAAGACCGCCGTGGACGACCTCAGCTTCCAGGTCAAACCGGGGGCGGTGACCGGCTTCCTCGGCCCGAACGGGGCGGGGAAGTCGACGACCATGCGCATGATGCTGGACCTCGACAATCCGACCAGCGGCACGGTCCGGATCGAAGGGAAGCACTACCGGGACCTCAAGGAACCGCTGAAGCACATCGGAGCGCTGCTGGACGCCAAGGCCATGCACGGCGGGCGCAGCGCCTACAACAACCTGCTCTGCCTCGCCCAGTCGAACCGGATCCCGAAGAGCCGGGTGGACGAGGTGCTGGACCTGGTCGGACTGACGCCGGTGGCACGGAAGAAGTCGAAAGGATTTTCGCTCGGAATGGGCCAACGGCTGGGAATCGCCGCTGCGCTGCTGGGTGATCCGGAGATCCTCATGTTCGACGAACCCGTCAATGGTCTGGACCCCGAGGGAATTCTCTGGATCCGCAATCTTATGAAGGGTCTGGCGTCGGAGGGGAGAACGATCTTCGTCTCCTCCCATCTGATGAGCGAAATGGCGCTGACCGCAGACCATTTGGTGGTCATCGGACAGGGAAAGCTCCTCGCCGACTTGTCGATGGCCGATTTCATCCACCAGAACTCCCGCAGTTACGTACGTCTGCGCTCGCCGCAGCAGGAACGCCTCAAGGACGTCCTGCACGGGGCCGGCATCCACGCGGTCAGCGTTCCCGCCACCGGAACCCTGGAAATCGACGGCGTCCCGAGCGAGCGGATCGGCGAACTCGCCGCCGAGCACCGGATCGTGCTGCACGAACTCAGCCCGCAACGGGCTTCACTGGAGGAAGCGTTCATGCGCATGACGGCGGATTCCGTCGAGTACCACGCCCACGCACCCCGGCAGGGGGGCGAGTGACCGTGGCCGCCTTCCCCGCCGTCCTCCGCTCCGAGTGGACGAAGATCCGCACCGTCGCCTCGACCACCTGGACCCTGGCCTCCGCCCTGGTCGTCACGGTCGGCCTCGGCGCGCTGCTGTGCTCCTTCACCGCGTCCCGCTTCAAGGACATGACCGCCGCCGAGAAGCTCTCCTTCGACCCGATCATGATCAGCTTCGCCGGGATGTCCCTCGGCCAGCTCGCGATGATCGTCTTCGGTGTGCTGGTCGTCGGCACCGAGTACGGCTCCGGCATGATCCGCACCTCGCTGGCCGCCGTGCCGCGCCGCGGGACCTTCCTGCTCGGCAAGCTCACGGCCGCCACCGCCCTCGCCCTTGCGGTGGGCCTCGCCACCAGCTTCCTGTCCTTCTTCATCGGCCAGGCGCTCCTGGGCGACCACGGCACGGACCTCGGCCGGGAGCACGCCCTGCGCGCGGTACTGGGCGCCGGCCTCTACATGGCCCTGATCGCGCTGTTCTCGATGGGCGTGACCGCCGTCCTGCGCAGCTCGATCCTGGCGCTGGGCATCCTGATGCCGTTCTTCTTCCTGATCTCGAACATCCTCCACGCGTTCGCCTCCACCCGGAAGGTGGCCCAGTACTTCCCGGACCAGGCCGGCTCCAAGATCATGCAGACCGTCCCGGACGCCGTGAACCAGGTCCAGGCGCCGTACGGGCCCTGGGGCGGGCTCGGGATCATGGCCCTGTGGGTCCTCGCCGCCGTGGCCGGCGGCTACCTCGTCCTGCGCAAGCGGGACGCCTGAGGGCGGGTCCGTCTCAGGACGGACGTCCCGCGTACTACGGGAAAACCCCGGGCCGGATCTCAGGGAGAGCTCAGGGATCCGGCCCCGGCGGGAACCAGCCGGGGCTCGATATCCTCTTAGGCATAGGCGGGCGAGAGCCGTCCGTGGCCGACAAGGGGCAGCACGATGATCGAGGCAGTCGGCCTGACGAAGCGTTTCGGCGCCAAGACCGCGGTCGACCAGCTGTCCTTCCAGGTCAAGCCCGGCCATGTGACCGGCTTCCTCGGACCCAACGGCTCCGGCAAGTCGACCACCATGCGCATGATCCTCGGGCTGGACCGGCCCACCTCCGGTCATGTCACGATCAACGGCCTCCCCTTCCGGGAGCTGCCGAACGCCCAGCGGCACGTCGGCGCCCTGCTCGACGCCAAATCCGTGCACGGCGGCCGCCGGGCCCGTACGCACCTGCTGTCCATCGCCCAGCTCTCCGGGATCCCCGAGAAGCGGGTGGACGAGGTCCTCGGCGTGGTCGGCCTGCAGGCCGCGGCCCGCCAGCGCACCAAGGGCTTCTCGCTCGGCATGGGCCAGCGGCTCGGCATCGCGGCCGCCCTCCTCGGCGACCCGCAGGTGCTGCTCTTCGACGAGCCGGTCAACGGCCTCGACCCCGAGGGCATCCTCTGGGTCCGCAACCTGATGCGGCAGCTCGCCGCCGAGGGCCGGACCGTCTTCGTCTCCTCGCACCTGATGAGCGAGATGGCCCTGACCGCCGACCACCTGATCGTGATCGGCCGGGGACGGCTGCTGGCCGACATGAGCACGCAGGACTTCATCACGCACAACTCGGCCGGATTCGCGCGGGTCCGCGCCGCCGGCGGGGACCCCGAAGGCCGCGCGAGCCTGGCGGCCGCCCTGACCGGGGCGGGCGGCCGGGTGCTGCAGGAGCCCGACGGGGCGCTGCGGGTCACCGGGCTGGAGCTGCCGCGGATCAGCGACCTCGCGCACGAGGCCGGCGTACGGCTGTGGGAGCTGTCCCCGCACCGGGCCTCGCTGGAGGAGGCGTACATGAGGATGACGCAGACCTCCGTCGAGTACACCTCCACCGACGACCCCCGCGCCGAACTGTGGGAGCCGGAGCCGCTGGCCCTCCCCGAGTGGGAGGACGAGTCCGCAGCGGCCGTCGCACCCGAGACGGCGGCGAGCTTCTTCGCTCCCCCGCCCCCCGGGTCCGGGCGGCGGCCGTTCCTGATGCCGGACAGCGCCGCCGACCTGGCCTCCTCCCCCC
>NZ_JZWV01000858.1 GCF_000966975.1 Streptomyces katrae
GCCCGGCCCCGCCCGGTCCGGGGCGGCACCCGCGCCGGGTCCCGTGGCGCTCACAGCCGGACCAGCTTCCGCAGCTCGGCGAACCTGCGCTCGCCGATGCCGTCGACCTGCCGGAGGTCCTCCACGGCCCGGAACCCGCCCCGGGCGGTGCGGAACTCCACGATGTGCCGGGCGAGTACCGGACCGACCCCCGGCAGCCCGTCCAGCTGCTCGGCGGTGGCACTACCGAGGCTCAGCGGGACGGAGCCGGGTCCGGAGCCGCCCACGGAACCCGGGCCGCCCGGCGCCGGCGGCGCGGTGACCCCCACCAGCACCTGCTCCCCGTCCACCAGCACCCGGGCCCGGTTGAGCCCGGAGGTGTCGGTACCCGGCCGCACTCCCCCGGCGGCGGCCAGCGCGTCCTCCACCCGCGACCCGATGCGCCCACCGGAGCCGCCCGGGCCCCCTCCGGGCACCGGGGGCGGGGTCGCGGGCGGAGCCGGGGCGAGCACCGCCGGAGCCGTCACCGGCTGCGGCCGGGCCGACCAGTACTGCTGGGCGGCGAACCCCACCGCCAGGGCCAGCACCACCCCCACGGCGGCCACGGCCCGGGGCTCCACCCCGCACCGGGCCTGCACCCACACCGGCAACCGTTCCCGCACCGCCAACCACCGCCCGACGCCACCGCCGGCGCCCCCTGCCGTCCCCCCGGGCACAGCCTCCGGCAGCGGCAACGCCCCGGACCCGGCCACCGGAGGCGACCCGGACACCGGAGCCGCCCCCGGCCCTGGCGTCGGAGAGCCCCGGCCCAGCAGCAGCTCCGCCCGGCGGCGCACGGCGGCGGGGTCGGGCCGGGGCTGCGACCGGGCGCGGCGAAGGTCACGTAACCGCCCGTCGGACCGGGGCCCGCGCCCGGGCCCGCTGCCCCCGCCCCGCCCGCGGGTGGTGTCGAACGGTCCGGATCCGGCGGCGTCGGGGGATCCGGGGTTTCCTGAGAGGCGCGGAGCGCGCGTTCGAAGAGTCATGCCACGACGCTAGGGCCGATCCCCGGCCCCCGCTCGGAGCCCTCAATTCCGGTGCATAACCCGCCTCTTGTGGAAAACCCCGTCACCCGTTCCGGTGCGCCCCACAACGGAGGCACACCCCGCACCGGAGGTCACCCCACAACGGCGGTGCACCCCCACAGCGCCCCCACAACGGCGGTGCACCCCCAGAGCGCCCCCACAGCGGCCCCACAGCGGAGGCGCGCCCCACAGCCGAACCGAACCCGTCAGCGCGGCGACACCACCGCAGCCAGCAGCCCCGGACCGGTGTGCGCGCCGATCACCGCGCCGACCTCGCTCACGTGCAGCTCGACCAGCCCCGGAATCCGCTCCCCCAGCCGCTGTGCGAGCTTCTCGGCCCGCTCGGGAGCGGCCAGGTGGTGGACCGCCACGTCGACGCTGCGCGTCCCGGCCCGCTCGACGGCGAGTTCCTCCAGCCGCGCGATGGCCCTGGAGGCCGTCCGTACCTTCTCCAGCATCTCGATCCGCCCGCCCTCCAGCGTGAGCAGCGGCTTGACCGCCAGCGCCGAGCCGAGGAGGGCCTGCGCCGCCCCGATGCGTCCGCCGCGTCGCAGGTAGTCGAGGGTGTCCACGTAGAAGTACGCCGACATCTCCCCGGCCCGCTTCTCCGCGGCGGCCACCGCCTCGTCGACGGAACCCCCCGCCTCGGCCGTCTCGGCGGCGGCGAGGGCACAGAAGCCGAGGGCCATCGCGACCATGCCGGTGTCCACGACACGGACCGGCACCGGGGCCGTCTTCGCCGCGACCACGGCGGCGTCATGGGTGCCGGAGAACTCGGCGGAGAGGTGCAGGCTCACGATGCCGGTCGCACCGGCCTCAGCGGCCGCCCGGTAGGCCCGTACGAACTGCTCCGGGCCGGGGCGGGAGGTGGTGACGGGACGGCGTTTCTGGAGGGCCGCGGCCAGGCTGCGGGCCGAGATCTCGGTGCCCTCCTCCAGGGCCTCGTCACCCAGTACGACGGTCAGGGGCACGGCGGTGATCCCGTGCCGCTCCATGGCCGGCGGGGGCAGATAGGCCGTGGAATCGGTGACGATCGCGACATGGCGGGACATGAGCCGGAGGTTACCGCCCGAGGGGGCGATCCGGCAGCCCGAGCCACATCCGTCACCCCCTGCCTCCGCGACCTCCCCGGCCCCTCACCCCGTCACGGGAAGCGCGCTCAGGAAGTGGCCTCCCGCCGGGGAGCCTTCTGCCAGGGGTAGGACACCGCCGGTCCGGACGGATCCAGCGCGGGCCGCTCCGGAACCGAGGAGGCCCGCCCCGACGCCGCCGCACCGGCACCCGCACCCGACGCACCCGCACCCGCACCCGGCCCCTGACCGGCCTCCCACGCCGCCGCGGCGGCCGTCAGGTCGTCCACCGATTCCCGGGACCAGTCGCGCAGCGCGCTCGACTCGACCTCGATCTGTGCCGACAGCGCCGCCAGGTCCTCGTCGGCGAACTGCCGGGCCCGGTCGCGCGCCGACCAGCGCAGCGAATCCGCAGACTCGGTGATCTTGGCGGTGCGCTCCCGCAGCTCCGGCAGCCGCTCCGCGATCCGCTTGCGGTCGGGCTCCTGCTCCAGCCGCTTGAGCTCGTCGTCCAGCTCGTGCCCGTGCCGGCTCAGCCGCTCGAAGAGGGCGATCGACTCCTTCAGCGAGGCATCCGCCTGAACCCCCTGGTAGAGGGCCGCCTGCGTGGCGCGCATCGAGGTCCGCAGGTCCAGCCGCAGCTGCGCGAGCGCCCCCGTGACCCCGACCTGGCCGAGGCTCCTGGCCCTCAGGGTGGTGTCCTCGACCGTCCGGCGGGCCTGCGTGATCGTCCGGTCCACGCCGCGCTTCGCCGCGCCGACCGCCTTGACCGTGGCCCAGGCGCCCAGCCCCAGGAAGGCGAACAGCACCACCAGGGCAAAGATGATGACCAACGCGCCTACCTCCATGAGGTTCCCTTCCCCGGCCTTTTCCCGTCCCCTCCACCGTAAACGCCACGGGCAGGTCGGGGGTTCCGATCGAACCCCCAACCTGCCCGTACGGGATCACCCCGAGAAGCCGGCCTCCAGGACCGCAGGCCGTCAGATGACGATGTTCACCAGCTTCGGCGCGCGCACGATCACCTTGCGGATCTCGGCGCCGCCCAGCGCGGCGACGACGGCCGCGTCGGTGACCGCCAGCTGCTCCAGGTCGGCCTCCGAGATGGCCGGCGGCACCTCCAGGCGGGCCTTGACCTTGCCCTTGACCTGGACCACGCAGGTGACGGTCTCGTCCACGACGTACGCCGGGTCGGCGACCGGGAAGTCCTGGTGGACCACCGAGTCGGTGTGGCCCAGGCGGTGCCACAGCTCCTCGGCGATGTGCGGGGCCAGCGGGGCGATCAGCAGCACCAGGCGCTCGGCCACGGACCGCTCCAGCGGGCGGCCCGCCTTCGTCAGGGTGTTGTTCAGCTCGGTGATCTTGGCGATGGCGGTGTTGAACCGCAGGCCCGCCATGTCCGAGCCGGCCCCGTCAATGGCCTTGTGCAGGGCGCGCAGGGTGTCCTCGGCGGGCTCGGCGTCGACGACCGTCACCGCGCCCGTCTCCTCGTCCACGATGTTGCGCCACAGGCGCTGGAGCAGCCGGTACTGGCCGACGACGGCGCGGGTGTCCCACGGACGGGAGACGTCCAGCGGGCCCATCGCCATCTCGTACAGGCGCAGCGTGTCGGCGCCGTACTCCTCGCAGATCTCGTCCGGGGTGACGGCGTTCTTCAGGGACTTGCCCATCTTGCCCAGCTCGCGCTTGACCGGCTCGCCCTCGAAGAAGAACTTGCCGTCGCGCTCCTCGACCTCGGCGGCCGCGACCGGGAAGCCGCGCTCGTCACGGTAGACGTAGGCCTGGATCATGCCCTGGTTGAACAGCTTGTGGAACGGCTCGACCGAGGACACGTGTCCCAGGTCGAACAGCACCTTGGACCAGAAGCGCGCGTACAGCAGGTGCAGCACCGCGTGCTCGGCGCCGCCCACGTACAGGTCGACGCCGCCGTGCGGGGCGCTCTCGCGCGGACCCATCCAGTACTGCTCGATCTCCGGGTCGACCAGCGCGTCCGCGTTGTGCGGGTCCAGGTAGCGCAGCTCGTACCAGCAGGAGCCGGCCCAGTTCGGCATGGTGTTGGTCTCGCGGCGGTACGACCGCACCCCGCGGCCGTCGCCCAGGTCCAGCTCCACGTTGACCCAGTCGGCCTTGCGCGAGAGCGGGGTCTCCGGCTTGGAGCCGGCGTCGTCGGGCTCGAAGGTGCGCGGGGAGTAGTCCTCGACCTCGGGCAGCTCCAGCGGGAGCATCGACTCGGGCAGCGAGTGGGCGACGCCGTCCTCGTCGTAGACGATCGGGAAGGGCTCGCCCCAGTAGCGCTGGCGGCTGAACAGCCAGTCGCGCAGGCGGAAGTTGACGGTGCCCTCGCCGAGGCCCCGCTCGGCCAGCCAGTCGGTGATGGCGGCCTTGGCCTCGACCACGCCCAGGCCGTCCAGGGAGATGCCCTCGCCGGACGAGTTGACCAGCTTGGCGTCGTAGGAGCCGAAGGCGTCCTCCCACTCGGCCGGGTCGGTGCCGCGGCCGTCCGTGGGCTCGACCACGCAGCGCATCGGCAGCTCGAAGGCGCGGGCGAACTCGAAGTCGCGGGCGTCGTGCGCCGGGACGGCCATGATCGCGCCGGTGCCGTAGCCCATCAGCACGTAGTCGGCGATGAAGACGGGGACCTTCTCGCCGCTGACCGGGTTGACGGCGTACTCGCCGGTGAAGACGCCGGTCTTCTCCTTGGCGTCGGCCTGCCGCTCGACGTCGGACTTGGCGCCGGCCTGCTTGCGGTACGCGGCCACGGCCTCGGCCGGGGTGGCGTGTCCGCCGGTCCACGCCTCGCGGGTGCCCTCGGGCCAGGCGGCCGGGACGAACTTCTCGACCAGCGGGTGCTCGGGCGCCAGCACCATGTAGGTGGCGCCGAACAGGGTGTCGGGGCGGGTGGTGAAGACGGTGATCGCCTCGTCGCCCAGGGCGA
The DNA here is from genome assembly GCF_000966975.1 of Streptomyces katrae. Classification (GTDB taxonomy): domain Bacteria; phylum Actinomycetota; class Actinomycetes; order Streptomycetales; family Streptomycetaceae; genus Streptomyces; species Streptomyces katrae. The sequence continues at coordinate 5,046 of NZ_JZWV01000858.1, forward strand.
AGTCGACGCGGGCGCCCTCGCTGCGGCCGATCCAGTTCCGCTGCTGCAGCTTGATGGCCTCGGGCCAGTCCAGCGCGTCCAGGTCGTCCAGCAGCCGGTCGGCGTACGCGGTGATGCGCATGTTCCACTGGCTCAGCCGGGACTTGAAGACGGGGAAGTTGCCGCGCTCGGACCGGCCGTCGGCGGTGACCTCCTCGTTGGCCAGCACGGTGCCCAGGCCGGGACACCAGTTGACGGGCGCGTCCGAGGCGTAGGCCAGCCGGTACCCGTTCAGCACGTCGGCGCGCTCGGCGGCGGTCAGCTCGGCCCAGGCGCGGCCCCCGGGGACCTCACGGGTGCCGTTCTCGAAGGCGGCGACCAGCTCGGCGATCGGGCGGGCCTTGTTCGCGTCCGTGTCGTAGTAGGAGTTGTAGATCTGCAGGAAGATCCACTGGGTCCACTTGTAGTACTCCGGGTCGATCGTCGCGAACGACCGGCGCTTGTCGTGGCCCAGGCCCAGGCGGCGCAGCTGGGCCTTCATGTTCTCGATGTTCGCCTCGGTCGACACGCGCGGGTGCGTGCCGGTCTGCACGGCGTACTGCTCGGCCGGCAGGCCGAAGGCGTCGAAGCCCAGGGTGTGCAGGACGTTGTGGCCGGACATGCGCTGGTGACGGGCGTAGACGTCGGTGGCGATGTACCCGAGCGGGTGACCGACGTGCAGGCCCGCACCGGAGGGGTACGGGAACATGTCCATGATGAACTTCTTGGGCCGGGCGACGACCGCCGGGTCGCCGGCCAGGTCACCGCTCGGGTTGGGCGCCTCGTAGGTGCCCTCCGCGTCCCATACGTCCTGCCAGCGTGCCTCGATGTCGGCGGCCATGGCGGCCGTGTAACGGTGCCCCTCGGCCGCCTCGGGGGCCGGGGTGTTCGTCTCGCTCATGATTCCTGAAGCTCCATCGATCGTCTCTGCCGTCTCTGCCTGCCCAAACGAAAAAACCCCTCGCACAGGAGGGGACGCCGCGCCGATGCCGACCTTCTCGGGGTCGGTGCTGCTCAGCGCGGCTCGGTAAGCAGAAGGCGTACGGCACGCATGGCGTCAGGGTACCGCAGGGGCCCGTGCGGCCGCTCTGCCGTTCCGCACAACGAGAAGAGGGCCACCCTTTCCGGGTGACCCTCTTCCACACTGTGGAGCTAAGGAGAATTGAACTCCTGACCTCCTGCATGCCATGCAGGCGCTCTACCAACTGAGCTATAGCCCCTTGTTTCTCTCTGCCGCCGGGCCCCTTCTCGGTTTCCCTTGCCGGTTCCCCCTGGCGACATCGAGAACATTACACGGTCATGGCCCCAGACCAAAAATCGGTTTCCCGAAGGGCCGTTATGTCCGTTTCGCCCACCATTGACCCCGTCATGCCCGGGCGAACTGGTAGAAGCGCTTGAGCGTGCAGTGCTCGTCGAGGAGCCGGCCGTAGATCGGCTCGCCCTCCAGCTCCCGGTACGTCTCGATGGGGTCGCCTTTTATGATCAGCGCCCGCGCGCATTCCTCGCACCAGTACTGGTAGTCGGGATTGACCGGCTCCATGTCCCGAACGATCGGCGTGCCGTTGTTGCACCAGTCGCACCGCCGCCGGTGTGCACCCATCCGTCAGCGACTCCCTCCCGCGTCGGACCGTCGTGTCCCCCTCCGGCCGTCCCGATTCTGCCACGCCGGTCCCGGCGGGGTCAGCAAGCACAGGAGGGACAAACGCAAGGATCCCGCCCCCTGTTGGGGACGGGATCCTGATTGTGGAGCTAAGGAGAATTGAACTCCTGACCTCCTGCATGCCATGCAGGCGCTCTACCAACTGAGCTATAGCCCCGCTCTCCGCGGCGTTCCCCCCGTTTCCGGTGTTCTTCGCTGCGAACAAGAAGAACTCTAGCCTGTGACCAGCCGGAAAGTGAAATCCGGGTCGGAGCGGCCCCGCGGAGGGGCTCAGTCGTCGTCGCCGAGCACCGGCTCCGGCAGCGTGCCGGCGTTGTGCTCGAGCAGCCGCCAGCCCCGCGCGCCCTCGCCGAGGACGGACCAGCAGCAGTTGGAGAGCCCGCCCAGGCTCTCCCAGTCACGCGCCTCCAGCCGCAGCAGGCGGCCGATGGTCGTACGGATGGTGCCGCCGTGGCTGACGACGACGAGCGTGCCGCCCTCGGGCAGCCGGCCGGCGTGGTCGAGGACCACCGGGGCGGCTCGGTCGGCGACCTCGGTCTCCAGCTCGCCCCCGCCGCGCCGGACGGGCTCGCCGCGCTTCCACGCCGCGTACTGCTCGCCGTACTTCTCGACGATCTCCTCGTGCGTCAGGCCCTGCCACTCACCGGCGTACGTCTCGCGGAGCGCCTCGGTGTGCGCCACGGGCAGGTGCGTGACGGCGGCCAGTTCGGCGGCCGTGGCCGCGGCGCGCTTCAGGTCGGAGGCCACGATGGCGTCCGGCTTCAGCGAGGCGAGCAGCCGGGCGGCGCGGCGCGCCTGCGCCAGCCCCGTCTCGGTCAGCTCGATGTCCGTGGAGCCCTGGAAACGGCGCTCCAGGTTCCAGGAGGTCTGGCCGTGCCGCCAGAGGACGATCTTCCTGCCGGTGCGGGCGGAGCCGCCGCCGGGCCTTCCCGTGCCGGTGGCCGCGCTCAGAACAGATCACCGTCCAGTTCGTCGTCGCCCTGCGCCTCGCGCAGCTTGGCGTGCTCCTCGGCCTTGCCGATGGTGAGCTTCGCGTCCTCGGGGAGCTCGATCTCGGGGCAGTCCTTCCACAGGCGCTCCAGCGCGTAGAAGACGCGCTCCTCGCTGTGCTGGACGTGCACCACGATGTCGACGTAGTCGAGCAGGATCCAGCGGGCGTCGCGGTCGCCCTCGCGGCGCACCGGCTTGGCGCCGAGCTCCTTGAGCAGCCGCTCCTCGATCTCGTCCACGATCGACTTGACCTGGCGGTCGTTGGGCGCGGAGGCGAGCAGGAAGGCGTCGGTGATCGACAGCACGTCGCTGACGTCGTACGCGATGATGTCGTGCGCGAGCCGGTCGGCCGCGGCCTGGGCGGCGGTGGTGATGAGCTCGATGGAGCGGTCCGTGGCGGTCACTGGCCATGCTTTCGGGTTGGCGGGCAGATGCCTACAAGGGTCTCATGTACTGCCGGCCCCGCCCGGTCAGGACGGTTTCCAGTCCTTGCCCAGGGTCACCACGACGTCCGCGTTCACCGTGCTCTCGGCCTTCTTGACCGCCGTTTCGGGCAGCCCCAGCGTCTTGGCGACCTCCACCGCCCGGGCCCGCTGGCCCTCGTCCTGGTACGTGATCTGCGTGGTGGGGGCCGGCCGGTCGGCCTTGCCGCCGTCCACGAAGGCGTAGCCGCCGTTGAGCAGGGCCGCCTTCGCCGCGATCTGCGCCTTCTCGTCCCCGGTGGCGTCCTTGAGGCCCACCCTGGGGGCCGCGCCGGGCTGGGCGGCCGTGACGGTCCCGCCGAGGAGCTCCTTGACCGTCTTCTTGGAGGCCTCGTCGGTGAGGCCGCCGTCGGGTTTCACCGAGAGCACCTCGGTGCGGTAGGCGGCCGTCTTCGCGTGCGCGCCGATCCGCGCCAGGAGGCCGCCGAGGTTCTGTGCGTCGAGCCCCGGGTCCAGGATCTGGCCCATGCTCTCGACGGTCGTGGCCGCCGCCTTCGGGTCGGAGGGGATCTTGCGCAGGACGGCGTACAGCACCCGGCCGGTGCGCTCCAGCTGCCTGGCCTCCGGTTCGCCCGGGGCGCGGTAGGTGGCGTAGGCCACGGCCATGGCGCCGGTGAGGCTCTGCCTGGGGCCCTGCCCGACGGCCGGGGTCCTGGCCCGGTCGTCGGCGGGCACGGCGGTGTCGGTGTCGGCCTCGATGCCGCCGACCAGGTCGACGAGGCGCTCCAGGAAGGGGGTGTCCAGGCGCCAGGTGCCGCCGATGCGGGTGCCGAGGACGGTGTCGAGGGCCTCGCGGGTGCCGATGCTGCCGTCCTCCACGGACTTCCCGAGGGTGGTGCCGGTGCCGTCCTCCTTGGCGACGGCGAGGGTGTTGGGGAGCAGGACGGTGGCGCCCTGCCGTGCGGTGACGTTGTCCACGAGGAGGGCGGTGGAGCTGCCGCCGCGCTTGGTGTTGCGCAGGTGGACGACGATCATGTCCCGTTTCTGGGCGCCCGCGGAGGTCGCGGCGGCCTTCTTCCCGCCGGGTCCGTCGAGGAAGGGCAGCTCGCCCGCGTACCAGAGCCAGCC
>NZ_JZWV01000859.1 GCF_000966975.1 Streptomyces katrae
GCCAGGACGACGACGAGGGCGACCACCCGGTTGCGGCCGCGGCGGCGGGCCTCCTCGCGGCGCTCGGTGCGGCTCTCGGTGAAGGCGAGCCAGTCGATGACGTCCTCGGAGTCCTCGTCCGGCTGGTCGAGGAAGGCGAACTGCTCGGTGCGGTAGCCGGCGGCCGGCTCGGCCGGGGGCGGGGCGGGGGCCCGTCCCGGGTCCGCCGCGTCGGCGGGGTCGGGCCGGCGC
>NZ_JZWV01000860.1 GCF_000966975.1 Streptomyces katrae
CCACCGAGTGGCGCGGCACCCTCGCCACCGTCGCCGGGCTCGGCCTGCTGCTGCTCCCCGCCTCCGGCCCGGCCCCCGACGACACCCTCAGCGTCGCCGAGGCCCTCACCGTCTCCGGAGCCACCCTGGCCGTCATCGCGCTGCTCACCGCGCGCAAGGACCCCGGCCCGGGTCTGCGGCACGCCACCGCCTCCGGGCTGGCCTCCGCCGTGGCCTCCGCCCTGACCCAGACCGTCGCCGTCGCGGGCGGGCGCGGCGGCTCCCTGCTCAGCGTCCGGGTGGTCACCGTCGCCCTGCTCGTCGTGGTCTTCGCCGTCGGCGGGATGCTGCTCTCGCAGCGGGCCTACCGGGGCGGCCTCGGCGCCCCGCTCGCCGTGGTCAACCTGGCCAACCCGCTCGCCGCCGCCGTCATCGGCATGGTCCTGCTCGGCGAACGCCTTCAGGGCGGGGCCCTGGGCATCGTGCTGGCCGTGGCCGGGGCCCTCGCGGCCACCCGGGGCGTACTCCTGCTGACCCGGACGGCGCCCGTGCCGCGGACCGCCGAAAACCACCCCGTGCCGGCCGGTCATGTGACAGCATGATCGCCATGGCCGACCGCTCGTACCTCTCCCTGTGGTCCCGGGGCTCCGTGCTGTCCATCGGCTCGGTGGGCTCGGTGCTCTCCGTGGGCTCGGTGGGCAGCGTGCTCTCCGTCGGCTCCCTCGGCTCCGCCCTCTCCGTCGGCTCGGCGGCGTCCTGGCTGAGCGCGGGCTCCGCCTTCTCGGCCCGCTCGGCCTTCTCCCTCTTCTCCTACCGCTCCCGGGGCGGCCTCGCGGTGGCCGGCATCGGCGCCGTGACGGCCGCGGCCCTGGCCACCGGCCTGCTGCGGACCCGCCGCGGCTGAGAACCGCCGGGCCCGTGCCTGCGTCCTCCCCACCGTAGAGACGCGGACCAACGAGCGGAGTGAACGACCATGGGCATCATCGGCTGGATCGTCCTGGGCCTGCTGGCCGGAGGCATCGCCAAGATCCTGCTGCCCGGCCGGGACCCCGGCGGCCTCATCGGCACCACCCTCATCGGCGTCGCGGGCGCCTTCATCGGGGGCTGGCTCTCCGCCAAGTTCCTGGACCGCCCGATCGAGAACCACTTCTTCGACCTCGCCACCTGGGGCTCCGCCATCGCGGGCTCCCTCGTCCTCCTCATCGGCTACCGCATCCTCTTCGGCAACTCCCGCGACTAGCGGGCCAGACCCCGCCGCATACGCTGGGCCCCGCACGGCGCGACCCACGAGATGCGAGGAGCCCACAGTCAGATGAGCGTCACCCCAGTGCCCACCGCCGACCTCTACGACGAGCACGGCGAGAGCCTCGGCATCTGCACCACCGCCTTCCGGACCGTCGGCGGCCGCCGCCTCTTCGCCGGGCCGGTGCGCACCGTCCGCTGCCACGAGGACAACGCCCTGCTGCGCGAACTCCTCCACACCCCCGGCGAAGGAGCCGTCCTCGTCATCGACGGCGGCGGTTCGCTGCGCACCGCCCTCGTCGGCGACCTCATCGCCGGAGCGGCGGAGCGGTCCGGCTGGGCCGGGCTCATCGTCAACGGTGCCGTCCGCGACAGCGTCGCCCTGGGCGGCCTCGACCTCGGAGTCCATGCGCTCGGCACCTGCCCCCGCAAGAGCGGCAAGACCGGCGCGGGCGCCGTCGACGAGCCCGTCACCATCGGCGGCGTCACCTTCCGCCCCGGCGACACCGTGTACGCGGACGACGACGGCGTCGTGGTCCTGCCCGCCGGCTGACCCGGCCCCCAGGGGGCGAAATCGCGCCAGGAGCGGACCACGGACCCTGGCGGCCGGCGCCGCGCAGCCGCTTCACTGCGGGCCCATGAGACGACACAGGATCATGGGCCTGCTCGGCGCGCTCGCCCTCGCCGCGGGCACCCTGGCCGCCGCCGGACCCGCGGCGGCCGCCCCCGCGGACCCCCCGCCCGCCGAGTTCGGCACCGACTGGCA